>NZ_JBKQWU010000063.1:0-17196 GCF_047275745.1 Amaricoccus sp. W119
AGCAGGTCTTCGAATCCGAGAGCCTCGCCTCGGATGTCCAGGTCAACAACGTTCCCGGCGCGGGCGGCACGATCGGCCTCGCCCAGTTCGTGACCGGCCGGAGCCGGGGCGAGCAACTGCTCGTCGTCGGCCTTGGCATGATCGGCGCGATCAAGGTGAACAACGCCCCCGTGACGCTCGAACAGACCACGCCGCTCGCGCGGCTGACGGGCGAGTACCAGCCGCTCGTCGTCGCCGCGGACAGCCCGCTCCAGTCGCTCGACGACCTCGCGGCGATGTACAAGGCCGATCCGGGCTCGGTGTCCTGGGGCGGCTTCGCGCTCGGCAGTCCCGATCACCTCCTCTCCGCGATGACCGTGAAGGCCATGGGCGGCGACGTGAGCGAGATGAACTACATCGTCGCGGGCGCCGGTGGCGAGATGATCGGTCAGGTCATGGGCGGCCACATCACCGTGGCCACCGGCGGCCTCAACGAATTCGCCAGCCTCATAGAGAGTGGCGACCTCCGCGCCCTCGCGGTCTCCTCGCCGGAACCGCTGCCGGGTGTCGACATTCCGACCTTCAAGGAGCAGGGCTACGACGTCGAACTCGTCAACTGGCGGGGCCTGATGGCGAAGGGCGACATCGCGGAGGATGATCTGGCGGCGCTCGACGAGGCGATCTCGCAGATGGTCGCGAGCGAGCCCTGGCAGGCACTCATGACCGAGCGGGGCTGGGTCGGGATGCACCAGTCATCCGCGGAATTCGCGACCTTCCTCGAAACGGAACAGCCCAATATCGAGGCGATCCTCGCGGATCTGGGGCTCGCCCAGTGACGCGATAAGCCAAGGGTCCGGCGCGCCGCGATCGCGCCGGACCTCTTGTCTGAAAGGGCACGCTTCGCCGCCCGGGCGTGTTCCCCGGCACGGCCCTGCCCGGCCGTCAACCCGAGTGGCGGAGCGCCTTCACGAGCAGGGCGAAGGCGGGGGAGTGGTGGCGCCGGCTCGGGTAGTAGAGGTGGAACCCCTCCCAGACCGCCGCGTAATCCTCCAGCACCATGCGCAATTCGCCGCGTTCGAGATGCGGGCGGGCGATGTCCTCCGGTACGAAGGCGAGGCCGAACCCGTCGATGGCCGCCGCCAGGATGTCATAGATGTTGTCGAAGATCAGCTGGCCCTCGACGCGGACCTTGATCTCCCGGCCGCCATCCTCGAATTCCCAGGGATAGAGCCCGCCATGCGTCGGCAGCCTCAGGTTGACGCAGGCGTGATCCGTCAGATCACTGGGCGTCGCAGGAGGTGCGCGGCTGTCGAGATACGCGGGCGCGCCCACGACGACGAAGCGCAGATCCGGCCCGATACGGACGGCGATCATGTCCTTCGCGACCTGTCCGCCCATGCGGACGCCGGCGTCGAAGCGGTCGGCGGCGATGTCCCGCAGGCCGTAGTCGACGCTGAGCTCGATCCGTATGTCGGGATATTGCTTCAGGAAGACCCGCAGCTTCGGCCAGAGGTAGCAGCGCACCTGGTAGTCACCGGCGGTGATCCGGATGGTGCCGGACGGCTTGTCGCGCAGCGTGCCGATGGCATCGAGCTCGGTCGCGATCCCGTCGAGATGCGGGCCGATCCGTTCGAGCAGGCGTTCCCCTGCCTCGGTCGGGGAGACGCTGCGCGTGGTTCGGGTCAGGAGCCGGATCTCGAGGCGTTCCTCAAGCTGCCGGATGGTATGGCTGAGCGCCGATTGCGAGACGCCGATCCGCGCGGCGGCCCTGGTGAAGCTCCGCTCCTTCGCCACTTCGAGGAAGGCGATCAGGTCGTTGATGTCCTTGCGCCGCATTCATGAATCCCCTTCATGCATGGCGCCGATCCTATCAGATCACGCATGAGAAGGCAGTGCATCGTCGCGGGTGGAGCGGGATGCCTCGCGGTCCTCGCTCCCACCCGGGGACCCGATCCGATCGTCGGTCAGGCCGTCCCGCCGTATTGCTCGTCGGTCACATGCTCAAGCCATTCGACGACCTCGCCGTCCAGAACCTCCTGGACCGCGATATGCGACATCGCCGTCTCGGCCGACGCGCCGTGCCAGTGCTTCTCGCCGGGCGCGAACCAGACCACATCGCCGGGATGAATATCCTCGACCGGGCCGCCCCAGCGCTGGACGCGCCCATGGCCGAAGGTCACGATCAGTGTCTGGCCCAGCGGATGCGTGTGCCACGCGGTGCGCGCGCCGGGTTCGAAGGTGACATGCGCGCCCTGCACCCGGTCGGGCGCCGCGGGATTGAACATCCGGTCGACGCGCACGGTGCCGGTGAACCAGTCGGCCGGGCCCTTCGCGGAGGGATTCGATCCCGCGCGGAAGATTTCCATGACGATCTCCTTCCAAGCTCGCCGGCGGATCGGCCCGCCAGCCTCCCGAACGGGATACCGCGCGCGGCCGGCGGGTTCCATCCGGGTCTTCGCCGGTTGGACCACCCGCGCCGTGACCCGCCGCGCCGTGACCGCCCGGCGAAGGCGCTCAGGACATGATGAGCCCGCCGTCGACGTTGACGGTCTGGCCGGTGATGTAGGACGCATCGTCGGAGGCGAGGAAGGCCACCAGCGCGCCGACTTCCGCCGGGGTTCCCGCCCGCTTCATCGGAATGCCCTCGACCCATTCGGCCATCAGCTCGCCCGGAGCGTAGTCGCCGAGCATCGCGCCCCAGACCCGGTCGTTGTAATCCCACATCTCGGTATGGATGATCCCGGGGCAGATCGCGTTCACCGTGATCCCCTCGGCGGCCAGTTCCTTCGCGAGGCTCTGGGTAAGGCCGACGACGCCGAATTTCGAGGCGGCGTAATGCGGCGTGTAGATGAAACCCTGCCGTGCCTGGCCGGAGGCGGTGTTGACGAGCCGGCCCCTGGTCCCGCTCGCACGGAAACGCCGCACCGCCTCCTGGCAGCAGAGGAAGACGCCCTTGGTGTTGACGTCGAGATTGAGGTCCCATTCGCGTTCGGTCAGATCCTCGACCTTGGCGATCGTGATGACGCCGGCGTTCTGCACCGAGACCGAAAGCGTGCCGAGCCGGCTCTCCGCCTCGGCATAGGCCTCCGTGACCGCCCTGGCATCGGTCACGTCGAGCGTGAGCCCGATCACCTCGGCGCCGGTCTCGGCGGCGATCGCCTCCGCCGCCCCGGCCGTGTCCTTCTCGACGGCGGCGATCGCGACCTTCGCGCCTTCGCCCGCGAACCGGGTCGCGATGCCCCGGCCGATCCCCTTGTTCCCGCCCGTGACGAACACGGTCCGGCCTTCGAAGCGTTTCATCGCTTCCTCCCCTTAATGAGGGCGGCCTACCCCGCGAGGCGGGCCGCCGTGTACTTGTCGGTGACGAGCACGTCGATCGCGCCGGTCCTGAGCGCCCCCATGATCGCGAGCGTCTTCGATGCGCCGCCCGCGAGCGCCATGACCCTCGGCACCCGCGCGAGATCCTCGAACGGCAGGCCGATGACGCGCGAGTCGAGCGGCGTGCGCACCGGCTGGCCCTTCAGGTCGAAGAAGCGCAGCGACAGATCGCCGACCGCGCCCGCGTCGGTCAGCGCCGTCAGTTCCTGGCGCGAGAAGACATTGCCCGAGCGTGCGAGCAGTTCGGACGGCTCGATCGCGCCGATGCCGACGATCGCGAGGCTGATGGCGCCGAAAAGCTCCATCGTCTCGCGCACGAAGGGATCGGAGAGCATCACGCCCTTCGCCTCCTGCGACGCCGCGACCCCCTGCACCGGCAGAAGCCTTGGTTCCGCGCCGGTGAGACGGGCGAGCCGGGTCGTGAGTTGCGTCGCATGGGTCTGCACCGAAGGGTCGCCCATCCCGCCCAGCGTCTGCACCACGTATTTCGCCTTGGTCCCCTTGAGAGGGTGGATGTTGTCGACCATCCGCAGCACGGTCTCGCTCCAGGAGGAGACGCCGATCACCTCGTCCTGCCGGAGCGTCATTTCGAGGAAATGCGCCGCGCCTTCGCCGATCCGCGCCATGATGGCGCCCTCGCGGTCCTCGGAGCAGTCCACGACGATCACCTCGCCGATGCCGAACCGCTCGCGCATCGCGGTTTCGAGCTCGCTGAACGTGCCGGGGGGCGGGATCACCGTGGTGCGCACGATGTCTTCCTGTTCTGCGCGTTTCAGCATCCGCGATACCGTCGCCTGCGACAGGTGCAGATGCTCGGCGATCTGTGCCTGGCGCCTGCCCTCGCCGTGATACATCTGCGCGACCCGCGCGATCATGCGCAATTCATTGATACGGCCCATGGATTTTCCAGTGAATTTTTATTCACTCCTACACGCCGCGCCGGGCCGCGTCGAGCGCGCCACCGCGTCGCGCCAGACGGCGAGCGGGCGCGACATGTCGCCACCGGCGGGGCTCACGGTCTTCCCCGAGCGTGGAAGCGCCGCGATCGCGTCCAGATCCGGCCAGACTCCGAGCGAGAGGCCCGCGAGATAGGCGGCGCCGAGCGCCGAGGCCTCCGGCGCGTCGCGCTGGGTCAGAGCATGGCCGAGTACGTCAGCGACGCAGCGCATCAGGAAGCCGTTCTGGCTCGGCCCGCCATCGACATAGAGCGCGCCGAGCGGAACCGGCGATTGCGCGCTCATCGCCGCGACCACGTCATGGACCTGGAAGGCGATCGAATCCGTCACCGCCCGGGCGAGGTCGGCGCGCGTCGTGTTGAAGGTGATGCCCGAGAAGAGCGCGCGGGCGTCGGATTCCCAGTAGGGCGCGCCGAGGCCCACGAAGGCGGGCACGAAGCCCGCGCTTCCTGGCTCGGCTGTCGCCGCGAGGTCGGTCAGCGCCTGCACGTCCGGCAGGCCGAGGATCTCCGTCATCCAGGGCAGCGAGGCGGCTGAGACCAGGATATTGCCCTCGAAGGCATAGGTCGTCCGCCCGCCGAGGCGCCAGGCGATCGTCGTCGTGATCCCGCGCTCCGGCGCGATGAACTCCGGGAGCGTCGTCATGATTGAGGAGCCGGTTCCGAAGGTGACCTTGCCGTCGCCTGGCCGGAAGGCGCCATGGCCGAACAGCGCCGCGTGGCTGTCGCCGATGGCGGAGCGGACCGGGATGCCGTCCGGCAGGCCCGGCACGCCGCGTGTGGCGCCGAAGTCGCCGGAACTGTCGCGCACATCCGGAAGGCAGGCGAGCGGCACGCCGAAAAGCGCGCCCAGTTCCTCGCTCCAGCAGTGCGCGCCGATGTCGAAGAGCTGACTCCGCGCCGCGTTCGAGGCGTCGCAGGCATGGACCGCGCCGCCGGTGAAACAGTGGATCAGCCAGGAATCGATGGTGCCAAGCCGCGCCTCGCGCCCCGGGGGCACGCGGTCGAGCAGCCATTTCATCTTCGGCCCCGGAAACATCGGATCGATCGGCAGCCCGGTCAGCGCCGAGACCCGCTCCGCGTGGCCCGCTTCGTTTAGCGCCGCGCAGTCGGGCGCGGTGCGGCGGCACTGCCAGCTCACCACCGGGCCGAGCGGTTCGCCGGTGGTGGCGTCCCAGACGGTGACGGATTCGCGCTGGTTCGAGATCGCGATGCCGAGGATCTCCACCTCCGGCGCCTCGGCGCGACAGGCGGCGACCGCTTCGAGCACAGAATCCCGCAGGCGCGTCGGGCTCTGTTCGACCCAGCCCGGCCGGGGATGCTCGATCCCGACCGGGGAGGACCCGCGCGCGAGGATCGCACCCTCGGCGGAGACAAGCACGGCCTTGGAATTGGTGGTGCCCTGGTCGATGGCGAGGATGGCGGAGGTCATCGGCGGCGCTCCCTTGGGTTTTCAGTTCGGCCGATCACCGGCCCGGCACCGGCGTCGAGGCGGATGGCGGACCGAGGTCCGCCCTCCCCGTCGCGCGTCACCCGCGCTTGCGGGCGATGAGCGCCTCGGCGGCGTCGGCGACGGCCTCGGGGGACATGCCGAATTCGTCGAGCAGGAACTCCGCCGAGCCGGTCGGCGCGAAGATGCCGGGAACGCCCAGGATCTTCATCGGCACCGGCGCCTCGGCCACCACCACCTCGGCGATCGCCGAGCCGAGCCCGCCGAAGGTCGAATGCTCCTCGGCGGTCAGGATCGCGCCGGTCTGCTCGGCGGCGGCGACCACCGCCTCGGTGTCGATCGGGCGCACCGTTGCCATGTTGAGCACCCGCGCCTCGACGCCGCGGCCTGCGAGGATCTCGGCCGCCTTCAGCATCCGGTGTGTCAGCGTGCCATTGGCGATCAGCGTGACATCGGAGCCGTCGCGGAGCCGGTTGGCGCGGCCAAGCTCGAAGACGTGATCCTCGGGTAGCAGGTCCGGCACGCCGACGCGCGAGAGCCGCAGGAAGACCGGCCCCGGATAGCTCGCCGCCCATTCGACCGCCGCCGCCGTCTCGATCGAGTCGCAGGGGGCCACGACCGGCAGGTTCGGCAGGACGCGCGTCCAGGCGAAATCCTCGATCGAATGATGCGTCGGGCCGAGCTCGCCATAGGCCATGCCCGAGGAGATGCCGACGAGCTTCACATTGGCATTGGAATAGGCGATGTCGGCCTTGATCTGTTCGAGTGCGCGCCCGGTGAGGAACGGCGCGGCGGCGCAGACATAGGGCAGCATGCCGCCGTTCGCGAGCCCGGCGCCGACGCCGACCATGTTCTGTTCGGCGATCCCGACATTGACGAGCCGCTCCGGCCATCTCGACTTGAAGCCGCCGAGCTTCGACGAGCCGACCGAGTCGTTGCAGACCGCGACGATCTTCCCGTTGCCGGCCGCGAGTTCCTCGAGCTTCGCGCAGAAGGCGTCGCGGCAGTCCTTCAGCTTCGGGGCGGTCAGGACCTCGCTCATTCCATTTCCTCCGCGAGCTCGGCCATGCCGAGCTTGTACTGTTCCGCGTTCGGAACCTTGTGGTGCCATTCGACCCGGTCCTGCATGAAGGAGATACCCTGGCCCTTGTTGGTATGGGCGACGACGCAGTGCGGACGCCCCTCGGCGCGGTGTTCGAGCGCCGGGACGATCTCGTCCATCCTGTTGCCGTCGATCTCGGTCACGGCCCAGCCGAAGGCTTCGAGCTTGGGCCGAAGCGGTGCGAGGTCGTTGGTATCGGCGAGCGCCGCGCCCTGCTGGAAGCGGTTGTGGTCGATGATGAGCGTGAGGTTGTCGAGGCCGAACTGCGCCGCCGCCATGATGGCTTCCCAGTTCGAGCCTTCCTGCATCTCGCCATCGCCGGTGACGACATAGGTATGCCAGTCCGCGCCCTGGAGCTTCGCCGATTTCGCCATGCCGACCGCGACCGGGAGCCCGTGACCGAGCGGACCGGTATTGGTCTCCACGCCCGGCACCTTGTTGCAGTTCGGATGACCATTCAGGCGCGAATGCGGCTTGAGGAAGGTTTCGACCTCCTCCTCCGGAATGAACCCGCGCCTGGCGAGCGTCACGTAGAGCACGCAGGCCGTGTGTCCCTTCGACAGCACGAACCGGTCGCGGTTCGGGTCCTTCGGCGCGTCGGGCGAGACCCGGAGGACACGGAAATAAAGCGCGGTCAGGATGTCGGTGACCGACATCTCGCCGCCGATATGGCCCGCGCCCGCTTCGAACACCGCTCGCAGGTCCCGGCGGCGAATCTGCCTGGCGATCCGCTCGAGGTCATTCGTCTGCATGAAACCTCCAATGTGAATGATTATGCAACCTGGCGCCATCATTGCTCGTAGCGGCGATAAGTCAAGTCGATTCTGCGTTCCCCTGAAAACTTCCACTCCTGGCGACCAACCGGCTTGACAGGGCATTCAGTGCCTCGTATGCATTAATCGTCGTTATAGAATAAATATTCAAGCTGCGGCGAGGCCGCGCCGCCCTGGGAGGGCCGACATGAACGCATCAGTCTCCGAACCGGACCCAGCGGCGCGGGGCGGGATTCTCGCGACCTTGAGCGGGGCGACCGGGCCGCTCATCGGCCTGATCCTGCTCTGCGTCTTCCTGTCGCTCACGACCGACACCTTCCTCTCCGTCCGGAACGCGCTCAACATTCTCGACCAGATCACCGTCCTCGGCATCATGGCCGTGGGGATGAGCTTCGTGATCCTGATCGGCGGCATCGACCTCTCGGTCGGCTCGGTGCTGGCGCTCGCGATGATGGTGATGGGCTATCTCACCAACATGTTGGGCCTGCCGCTGCCGGTCTCGATCCTGTTCGCGCTGATCGCCGCCGGGCTCTGCGGCATGGTCTCGGGCGTGCTCATCACCAGTTTCCGCGTGCCGCCCTTCATCGCGACGCTGGCGATGATGTCGGTCGCCCGCGGCCTTGCGAACATGATCACCGACGGGCAGCAGATCGTCGGCTTCCCGCCCTGGTTCATGATGCTCGCGATCGACCGGCATTTCGGCGTGCTGACCGCGACCGTCGCGCTGATGCTGATCGTCACCGGCATCGCCTGGGCCTTCCTGCGCTACCGCGCCGGTGGACGGATGCTCTACGCCGTCGGCGGCAATCCGGAGGTCGCGCGCCTCGCCGGCATCAACGTCAATGTCGTGACCATCGGCGTCTATGTCGTCGCGGCGATCCTCGCCGGGCTCGCCGGCATCGTGCTCGCCGCCCGCCTCGACTCGGTCCAGCCGTCGAGCGGCTTCGGCTACGAACTCGACACGATCGCCGCCGTGGTGATCGGCGGCACCTCGCTCTCGGGCGGCTCGGGCGGGATCGGCGGCACGCTGATCGGCGTCCTGATCATCGGCGTGCTCAGGAACGGTCTGAACCTGCTGAACGTTTCTCCCTTCGTGCAGCAGGTCGTCATCGGCGTCGTGATCGTGCTGGCCGTCGCCGCGGAGACCTTCCGCCGCAAGTAGGACGCATCCGCGGAGACGCCCCGGCGCCTCCGCCCGGCAACCGGCCGCTTCCGGCCGATCGATCCCAATGCAAACAGTGGAGGAAATCCCATGAGGCTTATCGGAACGCTCGCCGCCTCGGCCGCGCTCGTGGCACTTGCCACCTCGGCGCAGGCCCAGGAACTGAAGACCCTCGGCCTCGCGGTGGCCAATCTTCAGGCGAATTTCTTCAACCAGATCAAGCAGTCGGTCGAGGCCGAGGCCGCGACACAGGGGATCAGGGTCATCACCGTCGATGCCAAGGGCGACGGCCCGACGCAGGTGAACCAGATCCAGGACCTGCTGACCCAGAACATCGACGCGCTGATCTACATTCCCGCCGGCGCCGCCGCCGCGACCGTCCCGGTGAAGCTCGCCCAGGCCGCCGGTGTGCCGGTGATCAACATCGACCGCAACGCCGAGGGCGCGCCGGGCGACACGTTCATCGCCACGAACTCGGTCGAATCCGCCAAGACGGTCTGCGACCACATCATCGAACAGGCCGGCGGCGCCGGGAAGATGGCGATCATCCACGGCCAGAAGGGCACCACGCCCGAGGTCGACCGGATGGCGGGCTGCACGCAGTCGCTCGAGGCCAATCCGGAGGTCGAGGTCGTCGCCGAACAGTGGTCGAACATGTGGAGCCAGGACGAAGGCTTCCAGATCATGCAGAACATGCTGCAGGCTAATCCGGACGTGACCATCGTCTTCGCCCAGGCCGACGCGCTGGCGCTCGGCGCGGCGCAGGCGATCAAGGTCGCGAACCCCTCCGAGAAGGTCTGGCTCGCGGGCTTCGACGGCGACACTGCCGCGCTCGAGGCGCTGAAACAGGGCGTCTTCGACGTGACCGCGACCCAGCAGACCCAGCTCATGGGCCGCATGGCGGTCGAAAGCGCGAAGAAGCTCGTCGCGGGCGAGGAGGTGCCGGCCGAGCAGCTCATGGAAGCGACGCTCACGACGCAGGAGAACGTCGACGGCTTCATCGCCGAGCATCCGTAAAGCCGAGGGAGGAGCCCGCGCCATGACAGACCCGATCCTTTCGCTCCGCGGCGTCTCGAAGAGCTACAGCCCGCTCCGGGTGTTGCGCGGCGTCGATCTCGACGTCCACGCCGGCGAGGTCGTGGCGCTCCTGGGCGAGAATGGCGCGGGCAAGTCCACGCTTTCCGGCATCATCGCCGGATCGCGGCTGCCCTCCGAGGGCACGATGACCTGGCTGGGGCAGCCCTATGCCCCGGCCTCCCCGCGAGAGGCGATCGACAAGGGCCTGGTGCTCATCCATCAGGAGTTGAAGCTCCTGCCCGAACTCTCGATCGCCGAGAACGTCTTCATCGGCCGCTGGCCGGTGAGGAACGGCAAGGTCGACCGCGCGGCGATGGTAGAGCGCGCGCAGGAACGGCTCGGACGCCTCAACCTGCGCCTACCCGCGACGCGCAAGGTGCAGGGCCTCTCGACCGCGCCGCAGCAGCTCGTCGAGATCGCGAAGGCCCTGGCGCTCGATGCGAAGCTCCTGATCCTCGACGAACCGACCGCCGCGCTCGGCGGCGCGGAGACCGAAGCGCTCTTCGAGCAGGTGCGCAAGCTCCGCGCCGAGGGCGTCGGCGTCATCTACATCTCGCACCGAATGGAGGAGATCCGTCAGATCACCGACCGGATCGTCGTGTTGCGCGACGGCGAGCGGGTCGCGGATTTCGCCGACAGCGCCACGCCGGTCCGTACCGTGGTCGAGAGCATGGTCGGCCGCAGCCTGGAGCGCATGTTCCCGACGATCCCGACCCCGAAGGAGCGCACGGTTCTCGAAGTGCGCGGCCTGACCGGCGCGAACGGCGCCTTCCGCGACGCGAATTTCTCTGTGGCCGAGGGCGAGATCCTCGGCATCGCGGGGCTGGTCGGGGCGGGGCGGACCGAACTCGTCCGTGCGATAGCCGGCGCCGATCCGGTGAGCGCAGGCACCATCTGGCTCGACGGGCGCGAGTTGAACCTCACGAGCCCCGCGGATGCGATCGCCGAGGGGATCGTCATGGTCCCCGAGGATCGCAAGCTCCAGGGCCTCGTCGTCGAACACCAGATCGGCGAGAACATCATCTATGCGAACCTCGACAAGGTTGGGCGGAACGGCTGGATCACGAATTCGGCCGTGCGCGCCTTCGCCGACGGGGCGATCCGGAAATTCGGCGTCAAGGGTCGCGCCGGCCAGCCGGGATCGAGCCTTTCGGGCGGCAACCAGCAGAAGGTGGTGATCGCGAAATGGCTCGCCCGCGGACCCCGCGTCGTGATCCTCGACGAGCCGACGCGCGGCATCGACGTCGGCGCGCGCTCGGGCATCTACGACATCATCGCGGAACTGGCCGAGCAGGGCGTCGCCGTGATCGTCGTCAGCTCCGATCTCGAGGAAGTGCTCGGCGTCTCGAACCGGATCGTGGTTCTCGCGCAGGGCAATCAGGCCGGCATCCTCGACCGGGGCGAGGCGAATGATGTCTCGGTCATGGAACTGGCGACCATCTGAGGACAGGACATGCAGGACATCACGCTCGACACACCGAGGCTCTTCGATCTCTCCGGCCGCGTCGCCCTCGTCACCGGCGCCGGCAGCGGCATCGGCCAGCGCATCGCCATGGGCCTCGCGCAATGCGGCGCCGACGTGGCGCTCCTCGACCGGCGCGAGGATGACGGGCTGACGAAGACGGCGGAATTCATCGCCGCGGCCGGCCGCCGGAGCGTCCCGATCGCCGCGGATGTGACGAGCGGCGAAGCCCTCGCCGATGCCGTGGCGCGGACCGAATCCGATCTCGGCCCGCTCGCCCTCGCCGTCAACGCGGCGGGGATCGCCAATGCCAACCCGGCCGAGGCGATGGAGGAGAGTCAGTACCAGACGCTGATGGACATCAACCTCAAGGGCGTCTTCCTCTCCTGCCAGGCCGAGGCGCGGGCGATGCTGGCGCATGGCCGCGGGTCGATCGTCAACATCGCCTCGATGTCGGGCGTGATCGTGAACCGGGGGCTTTCGCAGTGCCACTACAACGCCTCCAAGGCAGGCGTCATCCACATGTCGAAGTCGATGGCGATGGAATGGGTGGATCGCGGCGTGCGCGTCAACACGATCAGCCCCGGCTATACCGCGACGCCGATGAACACCCGGCCCGAAATGGTGCATCAGACGAAGCTCTTCGAGGAACAGACGCCGATGGGTCGGATGGCGAGCGTGGACGAGATGGTCGGCCCGGCGGTTTTCCTGCTCTCGGACGCGGCCTCCTTCGTGACCGGCGTGGACCTGCTGGTGGACGGCGGCTTCTGCTGCTGGTGACGCCGAAGCCGGTTGTCGCCGAAGCCGGTGGCGCCCGGTGGCTTTCCTGCTACCTTCACGGGACTGCACTCGCCTCCGCGGAGACCGCATGCAAGCCCGCGACCGTTCGCTTCTCGCCGATCTCAGCGTCTTCGTCCGCATCGTTCATCACCGGAGCATGAAACAGGCGGCGATCGAGCTCGGCGTCACCACCTCGGCGCTCAGCCACCGCATGCGCAAGCTCGAAGCCGACCTCGGTGTCCGGCTCCTCAACCGGACCAGCCGGTCGCTGGCGCCGACCGACGCGGGCGCCGCGCTCGCCGAAAGCCTGTCGCAGGGCTTCTCGACGATCGAGGACGCGCTCGGGGCGTTGTCGCGCGGCCGTGGCCTGCCGGCCGGGCATCTGCGGTTGAACATGCTGCGGGACGCGGCGCGGCTCCTGCTCGCTCCGGTGCTTGCACGCTATACCGGGGCGTTCCCCGACATGCATCTCGATCTCCACGCCGATGACGGCATCACCGACGTGGTCGCGGGCGGTTTCGACGCCGGCATCCGCTATGGCGACCGGGTGCCGCGGGACATGGTGGGGGTCGCGCTGACGCCGCCGACGCGATGGATCGTGGTCGCGACCGCCGATCTCATCGCCCGCGTCGGCGAGCCTCGCACGCCGGAGGACCTGACGCGGCTCCCCTGCGTCGAGATCAAGCTCGGCGACGGCTCGGGTTATCCTTGGGAACTCGGCAATGGCGCCACCATGCTGCGCGTTCCGGTCCGCGGCCCCCTGCGGGCGAACGGCACCGACCAGATCGTGCAGGCGGCCTCGCAGGGGGTGGGCTTCGCCTATGTGCTCGAACAGGCGGTGCGCGCGGATGTCGCGGCGGGCCGGCTCCGGCCCGTGCTGGTGGACTGGGCCTCCGAAGGCCCGCCCTTCACCATCTACTACCCGAGCCGCCGGCGGAGCCCGCCGGGCCTGCGCGAACTCGTGAACCTCATCCGCCAGGACCAGGGTCTGGCACCGCTGGCCGGGCAACGTTGAGCGTGGCTCAACGGTTCATTGACTCCGGCGAGGATTGGTCCGCGGCGGGTCGAGGCGTATGTTCCGGTCAACCAGAAAGCCGCGATCCCGGGAAACCACGGAACTTCTGGCCTTTCGGTTCACTCGACGGAGGCAAGGACAATGTTCGGTCACTTCAGATCCCGCATGGCGAAACGCGCGCGCTACAACCGCATGGTTGAGGAAATCATGGCGCTGAGCGATCGCGAAGTCCAGGACACCAACGGAACCCGCGACGAGATGCTGCGCACCGCCTATGACATCGTCTACGGCGCGTGAACGATCCAGATCAGAAGGAACAGAGACATGACCTACCTTGCCGCCTCCGACCGCTATCAGGACAGCATGATCTACCGCCGCGCCGGCCGGAGCGGTATCGACCTGCCCGCGATCTCGCTCGGGCTGTGGCAGAATTTCGGCGGGACCGATGTGGCGGAGACCGGCCGCGCGATCCTGCGCCGCGCCTTCGACCGGGGCGTCACCCATTTCGACCTTGCGAACAACTACGGGCCGCCGCCGGGCTCCGCCGAGGAGTTCTTCGGCCGGGTCATGGCGACGGATTTCGCGCCCTACCGCGACGAGATGATCGTCTCGACCAAGGCCGGCTGGGAAATGTGGCCCGGTCCCTACGGTGGCATCGGCGGCAGCCGCAAGTATCTGCTGGCGAGCCTCGACCAGTCGCTCAGGCGGATGGGGCTCGATTATGTCGACATCTTCTATTCGCACCGCGTCGACCCGACGACCCCGCTCGAGGAGACCATGGGCGCGCTCGCCCATGCGCATCGGCAGGGCAAGGCGCTCTATGTCGGGATCTCGAGCTATTCGCCGGAACTGACCCGCCAGGCGGCGGAGATCCTGAAGGAGGAGCGCGTGCCGCTCTTCATCCATCAGCCGAACTACTCGATGCTGAACCGCTGGGTCGAGGACGGGCTGCTCGACACGCTCGAAGATCTCGGCACCGCCTGCATCGGCTTCTCTCCGCTCGCGCAGGGGCTGCTGTCGTCGCGGTATCTGAACGGCATACCAGAGGACACGCGCGCCGCTCGCGGCGGGTTCGACAAGGGCAAGGTGACGGAGGAACTCGTCGGAAGGCTCCGCGCGCTCAATGCCATCGCCGAGCGGCGCGGGCAGTCGCTGGCGCAGATGGCGATCGCCTGGATCCTGCGCGACCCGCGGATGACCTCCGCCCTGGTCGGTGCCCGGACGGTCGAACAGCTCGACAATTCGCTCGGCGCGCTCGACCGCTTGGACTTCTCGCCGGAGGAACTGACGGAGATCGACCGCCATGCGCCGGGTGGGATTGGCTAGGGAGGCACCGGCGGCAGCCCCGTAGTGTCACAGGATGAAGTTGTCCTCCGACAGCTGACGGACGCCTTCGACAAGTATGGTCATGTCCGTTCGGGAATCTCCGTCGATGTCTATCCTGACCTTGACGCGGTCTCCATCGCGGAAAGCCATCACCTGTCCATCGGACTGGCGGCCCCTGGCGTCGATGAAGTCATCCACGAATCGGAACGATTGATCTCCCTTTCGACTGTCCGCGTCGAGGGCGCTCAGATCGATCACATCTCTGCGTATGTCAAATTCCAGGAGGTGATCCATCTTCGCCTTGCTGGTACCGCTTTCATTCTCGTTGGCGAAGACGAAAACGTCCCGCGCGCGATCATCTCCCGCGTAGATCCAGTCGCCTCCCTTGCCGCCTTTCAACATGTCGGCGCCGAGCCCGCCATAAAGCCGGTCGCGACCCGCCTCGCCATAGAGCTTGTCGGCGCTTTCCCCGCCAGCGACGCGGTCATTGCCCGCGCGCCCGTGCAGATTGTCCCGCCCGGCGGCGCCAGCGATGAAATCCGCGCCTTTGCCGCCGCGCTCGGAGAAATTCACGGGCTTCAGGTCGAGCATGTCATCAAGGCCCAGCCGCGTCGCGGTAGTCCTCCAGCCCCCTCGGTCGGTGTCTTGGAGCGACAGGATCATCCGGTTCGCGTCCGCGTCGTAGATCCACGCCGGATCCGCCGCGCCATCGAGGCTCGCGGCGATGCGCTTCGCTCCAACCTCCTCGGGCCACCAGTCGGGGAAACGCTCTCGGCCGCGCGCGTTCAGGTAGTCCTCGGCTACCCAACCGGCGACCACACCAGCCCCAAGCGCGATCCCGGCGGCGGCGAGCACTGGAACCCCGGCGGTGCCAACGACCACGCCCCCCAGGCCGTAGGCGACGCCGCTCGACACGACCACGCCGACATGGCCTGAGAAATAGGAAACCATGAAGTCCGCCGCCCCAGCTTTCAGGGCCCGTTCGGCGGCCTCGCTGCCTTCACCTCCTCGTTGATAGGCATTCCAGGCTGAGATCCCCGCGTTACCGACCTGGATCACTGAGCCGATCTGGCCGGCCAGCTTCTTGACGGAGCCGAGGTTCTCGGCGCCGGAAAACACTTCGATCTTGATGTCCGGATCGACGGGAAGCGCGAATTTCTTGGGTACGAATCCGATCAGGTTTGTTGTCGTGGAAGAATAGAGATCGAGAGCTTCGAAAGCCGCGAAATCCGTGATCTTCCTGACCACCTCGAAGTTCTTGCTGTCAGGAACCCGGGGGCGCTCGATGAGCACGTCGGGCTCGAGAAGCGGCGCGACGGAGTCCTCGACTTCCTCCATGGTGATGCCATCGGGCAGATCAAGCTGTCGGGTCGTCTCGATCCATCCCGGACCCCAGGCCTTGTCCCGGGCGGTTGCCTCGTCGCCAGTCGTGATCAGGAACCGGCCGACATCAGCGAAGGTAAACCCGAATGGTCCGTAGAATGATCCCAAGTTAGGGAAGATCGATCCCGAGACAGATATGTAAAATTCATCGAGCCAGCGATAGTATTCCGTATTATCGGAATTTGAATATCCGGGACCGACTACGCTGGTATATGAGCCAGCGTTTATGATGGAATCCGAAAATTTATATTGGAGACTTGTATCTTGATCGGATACGAAATGCTCCGTTATGGATACAAATTCCGCTGAATTTGTCTCAAGATCAATTCTTACCTGAAATATGTCAGAAATATAGTTGCTAGTAACTGTTTGTATTACGGATTCACCAGATGAGAATTTTACTAAAGTGACGTCGGGTAGTACAGTGATTCTTTGTCCGATTTTCGGATCATTGATGCGCCAGAAAAAGGTCCCATTTTCGATCTCGGGGAAAATCTCGGTAGACGTTTCGTTCAGCGTGTCTGCGCGACCTCGGACGGCTTCCACGTCTACGTAACTTCCGGAGGAAACGTAATACGTCATTGTCTGTAACCTACCATCAAATCGATTATCAATCGTAATATAGATTCAATTAAAATCAACAATTATATTAATTTATCTAATATTTTAGTATTTAAAGGGCAAGCAGTGGCTGACAATGAGTCGAGAGCCGTGTTCCGGTGTCCCCGTATATGCAGGTCGCCGATTGGATTGAGTGAGGACTTCGCACCTGCGGGATTATCGTGATCCTCGCGCAATTATGCTTTGGTGCTCGACATATTCGCCTGGAACGTTCGCCTGGCAATAGAGGGGCCATGACTGCGCCGTGAACCCCTCGCGGGCGGCGCGAGATGCGCCGCCCGCGTATTGGGCTATTCGCCCGTCATCGCGCGATAGGCGCGGATGACCTGACTGTCGTCGGCCTTGCCGTCGCCCCGGCCCGAGGTCGCGAGGAAGAGCTGATGCGCCAGCGCCGCGAGTGGCAGGGGCGCCTTCGCCTCGGTTCCGGCTTCCATGACGATGCCGAGGTNGCTGATGCGCCAGCGCCGCGAGTGGCAGGGGCGCCTTCGCCTCGGTTCCGGCTTCCATGACGATGCCGAGGTCCTTGACGAAGATGTCGACGGCGCTCGTCACCTCGGGCTCCGCCTCGAGCATCCGGGGGCCCCGGTCGTTCAGCATCCAGCTCGCGGCCGAGGAGCCGCCGAGAATCCGGAGCGCCACGGCGGGATCGACGCCCATCCGGCCGGCGAGGGCGAGCGCCTCGGCGGAGGCGGCGATGTGGACGCCGCAGAGCAGCTGGTTGACGGCCTTGACC
>NZ_JBKQWU010000064.1:0-16704 GCF_047275745.1 Amaricoccus sp. W119
CGATACAGGCCGTGGGTGAGACGTGATCAGTGATGCACGCTGGCCGAAAGATTCCCCGAACGCGGGGCCGCGCCGGTGCAATTTCGATATTGTATGTATATTGTATGGATTGAATATCGCAGAATTGATGGTATATTTCCGACTGAAATCATCCTCGGAGGCAAAAGATGACCCATGAGTTGCCCGAGCGCCCGTTCGGCCAGGCTGTCCGCAACGGGTTGCGGCGCCGGTGTCCCGCCTGCGGCACGGGCCACCTCTACACGTCCTACCTCAAGGTGGCGGACGCCTGCCCGGATTGCGGCGAGGCGCTCAGCCATCAGCGCGCCGACGACGGCCCCGCCTATGTCACGCTGCTCGTGGTCTGTCACATCGTGGGCTTCATGCTGCCGCCGCTCATCCACACGGGTCTCCACCCCGGCGTGATCGCGCTCCTGCTCTCGGCGATGGCGGTGCCGCTCTCGCTGCTGATGCTGCCGCCGATCAAGGGATTCTTCGTCGCCGCGCAGTGGTCGAAGCGGATGCACGGGTTCGGTCAAGATTTCGCCCGGGCCGGACGCGCGACAATGTGACCGCGGCGCGGTCCGGGATCGTGCCATGCACAGCCTGGGCGCGTCCGGAGGGCCGCCGATGAACGACTGCCGAAGGAATCGCCGATGTTCGGACTGACCGCGCTGGAGCTCGCCCGAATCCAGTTTGGCTTCACCGTCTCGTTCCACATCATCTTCCCCGCGATCACGATCGGCCTCGCGAGCTATCTCGCGGTGCTCGAAGGCAAGTGGCTGCTGACGAGGGACCGGGTCTACCGCGACCTCTATCACTTCTGGACCGGGATCTTCGCCGTCAACTTCGCCATGGGCGTCGTCTCGGGTCTGGTGATGGCCTATCAGTTCGGCACCAACTGGAGCTATTTCTCGGCCTTCGCCGGAAGCGTTACCGGGCCGCTTCTCACCTATGAGGTGCTGACCGCCTTCTTCCTCGAGGCGGGCTTCCTCGGCGTCATGCTCTTCGGCTGGAACAAGGTCGGGCCGGGCCTGCATTTCTTCGCGACCTGCATGGTCGCGCTTGGCACGCTGGTCTCCGCGACCTGGATTCTCGCCTCGAACAGCTGGATGCAGACCCCCCAGGGTTTCGAGATCATCGACGGCCGGGTCGTTCCGACCGACTGGCTGAAGGTCATCTTCAATCCGTCCTTCCCCTATCGCCTCGTTCACATGACGCTGGCGGCCTACGTCTCGACCGCGCTTTTCGTTGGAGCCGCGGGCGCCTGGCACCTGCTCCGCGGCCGGGGGAGCCTTGCGAACCGGCGCATGTTCTCGATGGCGATGTGGATGCTCGTCACGGTCGTGCCGCTGCAGATCCTCGCCGGCGACCAGCACGGGCTCAACACGCTCGAGCATCAGCCGGCCAAGGTGGCGGCGATGGAGGGGCACTGGGAGAACCATCCGGGCGAGGGCCTGCCGCTCGTTCTCTTCGCCCTGCCCGACATGGAGGCGGAGACCAACCGTTTCTCTCTCGAGATCCCTCGGCTCGGAAGCCTCATCCTCACCCACAGCCTCGACGGACAGATCCCGGCGCTGAAGGACTTCGCGCCCGAGGACCGCCCCTATGTGCCGGTGGTCTTCTGGAGCTTCCGCGTCATGGTCGGGCTCGGGTTCCTGATGCTCGGCCTCGGGCTCTGGGGCGTCTGGCTCAGGTGGCGTGACGATCTTTACACGTCCCGGCCGTTCCTCTGGGCCGCGCTGCTGATGGGGCCGGCCGGGCTCGTCGCGATCCTCGCCGGTTGGTTCACGACGGAGATCGGCCGGCAGCCCTGGGTCGTCTACGGCGTGATGCGCACGGCGGACGCGGTGTCGAACCATTCGGCCATCGCGCTCTCCACCACGCTCGCCGTCTTCGTCGTCGTCTATTTCGCGGTCTTCGGGACCGGCGTCGGCTACATGCTGAAACTCGTGGCGCGCGGACCCGACGGCCACGAGCCGCCCGCCGAAGGCGGCGCCGATCCGACCACCGAGCCGCCCGCCGGCCGCCCCGCCCGTCCGCTGTCGGCCACACCGGACGCGCCCGGCCCCCTCTCCCAGGAGCGATGACATGGGTATAGATCTGCCGCTCGTCTGGGCCTGCATCATCGGTTTCGGATTGATGATGTATGTCGTGATGGACGGGTTCGACCTCGGGATCGGACTGCTCTTTCCCTTCGTGAAGGATCGCGAGGAACGCGACACGATGGTGAACACGGTAGCACCGGTCTGGGACGGGAACGAAACCTGGCTCGTCCTCGGGGGGGCGGCGCTGATGGCAGCCTTCCCGCTCGCCTACGCGGTCATCCTGAGCGCGCTCTACCTGCCGCTCCTCCTGATGCTCGTCGGGCTGATCTGGCGCGGGGTCGCCTTCGAGTTCCGCTTCAAGGCCGACGAGCATCACCGCTGGTTCTGGGACCACGCCTTCGCCTGGGGCTCCTTCGGCGCGACCTTCTTTCAGGGCGTGGCGCTCGGCGCCTTCATGAACGGGTTCGAAGTACGCGACGGCGGCTACACAGGCGGCGCGCTCGACTGGCTCGCACCCTTCCCGATCTTCTGCGGCGTGGCGCTCCTCGCCGCCTACGGCATGCTCGGAATCACCTGGCTCATCATGAAGACCGAGGGCACGACGCAGCGCCGCATGATCGAGCTGGCCCGCCCCGGCACGTATTTCCTGCTCGGCATGATCGCGGCGGTCAGCCTCGCGACACCCCTCCTCCATCCGGCGATCGCCGCGCGCTGGTTAGGCCTGCCGAACTTCCTCTTCTTCCTGCCGGTCCCAGTCCTGATCGCCGTGCTCTGCTGGGGGCTTCTGAGGTCGCTCGAGGGGCGGCCGCATGTGCTGCCCTTCTTCGCGACGCTGGGCATTCTCTTCCTCGGCTATACCGGCCTCGCGATCAGCCTCTGGCCCAACATCATCCCGCCCTGGATATCGATCTGGGACGCCGCGGCCCCGCCGCAATCCATGGGCTTCGCGCTCGTGGGGGCGCTTTTCGTCATTCCCTTCATCCTCGTCTACACCGCCTGGTCCTACTGGGTGTTCCGGGGCAAGGTGAAACCGGGCGAGGGGTATCACTGATGGATCAATCCGGACAGAGCTGGCGCTCGCGCCTCGGCTGGTTCCTCCTCGCCTGGGCCGCGGGCGTCCTCGCCCTCGCGGCTTTCGCCGGCATCCTGAAGTTCCTCATGAGCCTCGCCGGCCTGACGGTCTGAGCGCCCGGCGGCGGCGGAGCGGGCGATCCGGCCGAAGCCTGACCTCGCGACCGGCAACCGCCCCGCTATCCGGTCGACGGCGCCATCAGGGATCGCGGCGGCTCCGTGACGTGCGCAACCTGTCATTGCTAAGCGGACGACGCCTAGAGCGGGAGGACTGGGCGGCGGCACGACAGCGAGAGCGTCCCGCTCGACCGCGACGTCTCCGAGTGAGGTAAACGAGCCGAATCTCCAGCCAGATCAGGACGCGCCCCGAGCTTGACTTGCTGGTCCTCCATCTGCCAGAGGCTCAGATCTGATGGAACGGATCGTCATCATTGGCACCGGGCAGGGCGGGTTCCAGGCCGCGGCCAGTCTGCGTCAGGAAGGGTTCGAGGGCTCGATCACCCTGATCGGCGAGGAGCCGGGCCTGCCCTACCAGCGCCCGCCGCTCTCGAAGGGCTACATGGCTGATGGCGACGCCGACCGGCTGCTGCTGAAGCCCGCGAGTTTCTACGAACGCCACGACATCACGCTGCGCGACCGGACGCGCGCGGCGGAGATCGACCGCGACGGGCGGCGGGTGCTGACCGATGACGGCGGTGAGCATCCATACGACCACCTGATCCTCGCGACGGGGGCGCGCAACTACCGTCCGCCGATCCCGGGGCAGGAGGCGGACGGCGTGCTGGAGCTGCGCACGCTCGCGGACGCAGCGGTGATCCGCGCCCGGCTCGCGGAGACCCGCCATGCCATCGTGATCGGCGGCGGTTTCATCGGGCTCGAATTCGCCGCGATGGCACGGGCGGCGGGGGTTGGTGTCACCGTGCTGGAAGCGACGCCCCGGCTGATGGGCCGCGCGCTCTCGCCCGCGATGTCGGCCTTCTTCCTCGACGCCCATCGCGCGATGGGGACGGAAGTCCTGCTCGGCGCCGCCGCGCGCCGGATCGAGGCCGAGAACGGCCGGGTCACCGGTGTCGATACCGCCGATGTCCGCGTCATTTCGGGTGACCTCGTGCTGATCGCCACCGGCATACGCCCTAATGTCGAGCTCGCCGAGGCGGCCGGCCTTCGTGTGAACAATGGCGTCGAGGTGGACGGGGCGCTCACCACCTCCGACCCGGCGATCTCGGCGCTCGGTGACGTGGCGAGCTTCCCGCTGCCCGACGGGAGCCGCGTGCGACTCGAATCCGTTCAGGCGGCGGTCGACCACGCCCGCCATATCGCCAGGCGGCTACTGAAGGGCGAGACGGCGCCCTACGCGGCCGTGCCCTGGTTCTGGAGCGATCAGGGCAAGCTGAAACTCCAGATCGCGGGCCTCGGCTCGGGCGCGTACGAGGCACAGGAGCTGCCCTCCAAAGCGGATGAGAAGCTGGTGCTACTCTACCGCGACGGCCATCTCGTCGCCGCCGAGACGGTGAACGCGCCAGGTCCGCACATGGCCGCCCGCCGCCTGATCGGCACACCGAAGGACGAACTGGAGGCGGCAGGCTACGATCTGAAGGCCGCCATGAAGGCCCGGAAGCCGGCCTGATCTCGCGGCGGGAAGAAAGGCCGCACCCAAGGCACGCGGTTTCGCTCCGCTTGAGCGGCGGCGCTTTTCCGCCCCTTTTCGCGCAAAATCCGCCGTTGACCAACCGTGGCCATCACGTCCGATAATGTTGACATGTGGCTTTCGACGCATTCTTGTTTCGTCATGATTGGTGGACCGGAGAATCGGAATTCCCACCCCGCGAGTCCGGATTCCGGGGCCAGGTCTCTTGGGCCCGATCACGACGGCGTCGAAGCTCCTGGCACGCTGGCGCGGGCCGAGACGCACCCGCGGCCGGCGGAAACGACCACCTCGCGGACGGAGACTGAGAACACCCGACGGGCCTACGCGAACGATTGGGCGGCGTTCGGCCGCTGGTGCCGGTTGCGCGGTGCGAGCCCCCTGCCCCCCGACCCGGAATTGATCGGATTGTACCTCGCGGATTGCGCCGCCCCGCGTGGCACCGCGGCTCCACTCTCGGTGGCCTCCATCGAACGGCGGTTGTCCGGGCTCCGCTGGGCGTATCGCCATCGCGGCCTCGCGCTCGCACGTGATGGCGGTCAGATCGCCGATATTCTCGCCGCGATCAGGCGCGCACATGGCGCCCCGCCCGATAGCAAGGCGCCGCTCTCCGCGCAAGACCTTCTCGCCATGGTCGCGACCCTGCCCTACGATCTGCGCGGACTTCGCGATCGGGCCCTGCTCCTGCTCGGATTCGCAGCCGGAACGCGGCGCTCGCAGATCGTCGGCCTCGATTGCGCGCCGAACGACACCACTGGTCAGGCAGGCTGGATCGAGATCGAGCCCCGGGGCGCGCTTCTCGTCCTGAAGGACAAGACCGGTTGGCGTGAGGTCGAGGTCGGCCGCGGATCGAACGACAGATCCTGCCCGGTGCGCGCGCTCGAATCCTGGCTCAGCTACGCGAAGATCGACACCGGGCCTGTCTTCCGCCGCGTCTCCCGCGACGGTAGGCGCCCATTGGCTGCGAGGCTCTCCGACAAGCATGTCGCGCGGCTGATCAAGCGCACTGTGCTCGCGTCCGGCATCCGGTCAGACCTGCCGGAAGCCGAGCGCCTGCGTCTCTATTCGGGCCACTCGTTACGAGGCGATCTCGCCGGGTCCACCGAGGACGGTGCTCGACGGCTCGGCCACGCTGCCACCGGGATGGCCGGGGAAGGTCGAAGTGACGAACGCTACCGCGTCAACCGGACCAAAGCGTCGGGCCTTTGACCTCCTCCGTTTCCGGCTGCCACGCTCCCGCAAGTTCCGGCACCAACGCGGCAAGGCTGCGCAGTTCAGGGGTGCGGAGGACGGTCTCGTCGCGAGTTGGCCGTCCAGCTTACCGATACATCGGAGGCGATCCCGATTGGTACGAATATCCGACCGCCTGCCCGGAGATATTCGGGGCTGGAGAGTGCTCGCCGTTGCGCGACGTTGCTGTTTGACCTGATCTGACCGCTATCGAGCTATACGTTCTTTGCAGCCGTAAAAATGTCGCGCGTCCTGACCTATTTACGGCTGCAAAGAACGTCCGACTTCCAGCCCCCAAGATGAGGCCCGCTGCGTTAGACTTCAATCACACAAACACACATCTACCCAAGCCGACCGCGCCGTCGAAACAGAACCGAAGGAGCCATCTCCGCGAAGGATGCCGCGTGCTCGCCAGTCCATCCGGCACCCAGCCGCGTCACCTGCGCTTCAGCCGATTAACTGAGGAAATCCTTGCAAAATCCCGGAAACCGCGGCCATAGTGGCGCCAAACAGACGAATCTGGCAAGGATTCGCGTTTCCAAGAGCGAGCGATGAAGCAGGCACCGATCATATCCAACGCTCCGGCCGCGCACCAGATCCTCGCGCAGCGCGCGGCCGACATGGAGCAGAGCCTTCGCGCTTCCTATCTGGCGTCACTGTCACCCGCGCAGGAGAAGGAGCTCCGGCTCTTCACCGCCGGGGAAGCCTCGAAGCTGCTTGGCATCACCACCGGATATCTCCGGAAGATGCACCTCACCAACGCCGTTCCGGAGGTTCATGCGACGCTCCGCGGCAACCGGTACTATGCCGCCGAGGCCATCGATCAGATCCGCAGCGCGCTGGAGAAGAACGCCAAGACGCCCGGCTCCTATCGGAAAGGCCGCAAGGGCGACGAGCCGCTCGCGGTGCTCGCCGTCGCAACCTTCAAGGGCGGCGCGGGCAAAACCACGATGGCGATCCACACGGCCCAGTACCTCGCGCTCAACGGCTACCGCGTCCTCGGCATCGATCTCGATCCCCAGGCTTCCTTCACCAGCTATTTCGGCATTCGTCCCGAAGTCGACCTGCACGACACCAACACGCTTTACGACGGGATCAAATACGACGACCCGGTGCCGCTCTCGGCCTGCGTCCGCGAGACCTACTTCCATAATCTCCACCTCATACCGGCGGATCTGCAACTTCACACCTTCGAACATGAGACCCCGCTCTGGATGTTCGAGCAGCGGCAGCTTCCCGAGGAACAGCGCGACCCGTTCGCCTTCTATCAGCGCCTCAGCGTCGCGCTCTCCGATGTCGATGACGACTACGACATCGTCATCCTCGACTGCCCGCCAAGCCTCGGATTCATCACTTTGTGCGGTCTTTGCGCCGCGACCGGGCTGCTCATCACCGTCGTCCCGGCGATGCTCGACGTCGAGAGCCTCTCGAGCTTCATGCGCATGACCGGCGAGCTTCTCGAGGCGATCGACCAGAATGGGCTCAGCATGCGCTGGGATTTCCAGAAGTTTGTCCTGTCCCGCTACGAACCGCATGACGGCCCGCAGATGCAACTGGCTGCCTTCCTCCGAAACCTGTTCGCGACCGATGTGCTCCGAGCGGAAATGCTCAAGTCGACGGCGATCGGCGATGCCGGGCTCACCCGCCAGGCGCTCTGGGAGGTCGACCGTCACTCGATGAACCGTCAGACCTACGACCGGGCCATGGAGGCGATCACCGCCGTCGGCACCGATGTCGAACGGCTCATCCACGCCGGCTGGGGGCGCTGAGCATGGCGAGAAAGGGCGCTTTCGATCCGAGCCTGATCATCACCCGGGCATCCCCGCTGGCGAAAAAGGAACGCTTCGCCGCGCTTCCCAAAGGCGCCGCCGGGGCGCTCGCGCAAGGAGTCCAGGCCGCGGTCCGTGACGGCCTGCGTGACATCGAGGCCGATCTCATCGACGAGCAGGGGCTCCCCGATCGTCTCGGCGAGATGGACGAGGATGACAGCGCGCTCCGCGACAGCCTCAAGCGCTACGGCCAGCTTGTGCCGGTTCTGCTCCGGCCGAGCGCCGAGACGAAGGGCCGCTACGAGATCATCTACGGCCGGCGCCGGGTCCGGGCCGCCAGGGCGATCGGACTGCCCGTCAAGGCGATCATCCGGCCCCTCGACGGCGAAGAGGCCGTCGTGGCCCAGGGTCAGGAGAACACCGCCCGGCGCGATCTCTCCTTCATCGAGAAGGCCCGGTTCGCGCGCCTCATCATCGAGGACGGCTATTCCCGCGACGTCGCCACCGAGGCGCTGCACTGTCACGCCACCGTGCTCAGCGTGATGCTCAGCGTCGTCCGCGACATACCCGACGACATCGTGCTGAAGATCGGCCCCGCGCCAGGCATCGGGCGCGACCGCTGGTTCGACTTCGCAAAGCTCCTCCGATCCGAAGACGATCGCCTCCCGGGACTCCGGCAGCTTCTCGATGACCCCTCAATCATGGCCTTGCCCTCGAACGACCGGTTCGCAGCCGCCATGAACTCCGTCGAGCAAGCCCGCGCCAGCCAGATCCCGAACCCGGCGACAACGGTGGGGCAGGGAGGCGTCGCGGAAGCGAGAGCCGCGAAGGCCGCGCGCGCCCTGATCGACGCTCAATCGCAGGCGGAACTCGGCAACATCCAACGCTCCAGCCGCTGGGTGACGATCAAGATCGCCGCGACCCCGAAGCAGCAGGGATTCGCCGACTGGCTCGACAGCCACGCGGGCGAACTCATCACCGAACTTCACGCCCGGTACAGCAAGGAGACCGGAGGGAAGCAATGAAGCAACGAAGCAGGAAAGGAGGCACGACCAAGGGCGGATAAAGAAAGACCCTCCAAATCCACTGGGGATCCGAAGGGCCAATCTCAACGCGTGACACCGTGAGATTACCCGGAAATCCGAATCGGCGTCAATAGACACCCCAGCGGGTGAACGGGGTCGGCTGTCCTCGTGATACCGACATGAAGCACATTTCATCACCGGCCTTTCGGTCGGCCAGTCGCGTTGTGCCATCGCGCACGGCGGGGCAGGGGAGTCCCATGCTCGCGGGACCCCACAAATGGCGCGACCTCATGGAGCCCGTCATGCGGGCCCGCGAAGAACTCGGCCTCAATGCCACCGATCTCTCCGTGCTCCGCGCCATCCTGAGTTTCATCCCCGGCGACACCCTCGGCACCGACCGTCCCGAGAACCACATCTGTTTCGCCGGCAACCTCACGATCGCCGATCGCGTCGGAACCAGCGGCGACAGCACCGTCAACCGCTGCCTGCGCCGATTGGAAACCGCCGGCCTCGTCCTTCGACGTCAAAGCCCGAACCGCAAGCGCTATGCGTTTCGCGACCGGCAAGGCGACGTGCTCCACGCATATGGCATCGATGTCACGCCATTGATCGCGCGTGGCGACGAACTGGCCACGATGGCCTCCGAAGTCGACCGGGAACGACACGAACTCCACGTCCTACGTGATCGTTGCAAAGTACTCCTGCATCGTCTCATGGGGGAAGCAGCGTCCTCACAACCTCACGCGATCCCCGACGCAACCCTCATCGACCATGCCCGGCGCGTTCTACGGCGAAAGCCCCGACACGCCGAGCTGCTTGAGCTCTTCGAGCAGCTCAAGCAGGCATCCACCGCCGCCGACCAACAGACCGCGGTTTATCCACAGAACACCACCGGTGAGGCCACAGACATCCAAACAACACGCACGTTGAGCAACCGAGTTGCCAAAGATGAGCGACATATTGAATCATTAAAAGAACATCCAGATAATCCCCCAATCGCACTCAGAGACCTGCGGCAAGCATTTCCGACACTTTTCGCATGCCTCACGTCAACTCGTTCAGAGAATGAGCTTCATCGCAACGCCGATATCCTCGTCACCACGATACCAAACGCGACCGCCCCATGGCAGGATGCCATCCGACATCTCGGCTTCGGACCCGCGCTGATCCTGCTCGGCTTCATCATCGAGAACTACGCATCGATCCAAAACCACGGCGGATATCTCGCAAGGCTCATCGAACAACACCAGCGTGGCCTTCTCGATCTCCGTGCTCTAGTCAAAATGGGACAACACAGAACCGAGAATGCACAGAGACCCGAGACCCACGGTGCTCCCGATGCCCACAGAATTCGAACTCCACAGTTCAGTCCGGAAACGCATGGCACCGCGGACCCGCCCAACTTGTGCGAACGGCCCAGTGCACAGAACCCTGACTCAGCGACTACCCGACCAGAGCGCTTCCGCGCGGTTGACAGACAACAAAGTTGAGGGAAAGGCCGCCGTCCGTGCCATGACCCGCCGTCCGACGACTCCACCCACGAGGCAGGGCACACTCCCAAACCCCAGGTACACTCCGGCCCACGGGGAGTCGCCATGCTGACCGACCAGGAAGTGCTTCGGCTGACCCGCCTCCGGCACGCGCTCCATCGCGAACCCGAGCTTTCGGGCCAGGAGCGGGAGACCGCCGCGACGATCGCTAGGCATCTCGAGGCCATCGGCGGAGCCCGGGTGCTGACCGGGCTCGGTGGTCACGGGGTCGCCGCGATCTTCGACGGCCGCGAGTCCGGGCCCAGCGTCCTGCTCCGAGCCGAACTCGATGGGCTCCCGATCCAGGAGACCGGGACCATGCCTTACCGGTCCACCCTTCCCGGGAAAGCGCATATGTGCGGGCATGACGGCCATATGGCCTCGCTGATCGGTTGCGCGCTCGCATTGTCCCGGCGGGGCCCGGCGCGTGGACGTGTCACGCTGCTGTTCCAGCCCGCCGAGGAGGACGGTTCCGGCGCCGCCGCCGTCATCGCCGATCCGCGGTTCGGTGAGATCAGACCGGACTACGCCTTCTCCTGGCACAACATGCCGTGGCAGCCGCTGGGCGTGGCGAGCATGCGCGACGGGCCGATGTTCTGCGCCTCGGTCGGCCTCCGGGTCCGGATGGAGGGACGAACCGCGCACGCCTCGCAGCCGGAGGCCGGTCTGTCGCCCGCCCCGGCCCTCGCGAGCCTGATCCAGCGCGTCGCCGCCCTCGCGACCGGCGGCGAGATGGACGAGAATTTCAGCCTCGTGACCATCACGCATGCGCGGCTCGGCGAACCTACCTTCGGCGTCGCGCCGGGGTCCGCGGAGTTGCGCGCCACGCTGCGCGCCCTCGATGGCGAGAGGATGAACCGGCTGCGCGACGATGTCGGGGCGCTGGCCCGCGAGAGCGCGGCGCGAGCCGGTCTCGCGGTCGCGATCGACTGGCACGATGATTTCGCGAGCAGCGTCAACGACGTGGAAGCCACCGCGATAGTCCGCCGTGCACTGGAGGCTCGGCGCATCGCGCATCGGGAGTTGGCGGCTCCATTCCGGGCCAGCGAGGATTTCGGCCGTTTCGGCACCACCGCGCGTTGCGCGATGTTCCTGCTCGGGGCAGGGGAGGGGGTGAGCATGCTGCACAACCCCGACTACGACTTTCCCGACGCGCTCATTCCGATCGGCGCCGGGGTTCTGGTCGAGGCGGCGCGAGAGCTGGTGGGTTGACCGCCCGGCCTCGGCCGATCAAGGCCCGTGGTTGAACTCAGGTCAGCGCGCCGAGATGCGTCTCCAGCGCCTGCCTGAGGTCGGGCACCACGAAGGGCTTGGCCACGAAATGGTCGATCGAGTCGCCCGCCTGGTCGCGGTAGGCGTTCGAGGTCGAGAGGAAGACCGGGGTCGCCCTCAGATCTGGATGCGCCTTGATGCGCCGTGCGAGCTCCAGACCGGAGACGCCGGGCATGTTGAGATCCGAGATCACGACATCGAAGCGCCGGGCCATCATCTGTTCCCAGGCGGCGTCCGCGCTCGCGGCGACAGCGACGTCGATCACGCCGACCTCCTTCAGCACGAGGCGGGCCATCGCCCGCATGCTCTGCTGGTCGTCCACGACGAGGGCGACGATGCTTCTTGCTGCCGGCATGGGGAGATCCTCGCTCGCGTTTCCGTGCCGAGACGGTTGCCGCCGAAGGGTTAAGAACTGACCAACATACGCGCCGGGATGAAGCAGGGACGAACCGGAGAGAAACCGGCTGGGCCGTAAGCCTTCCTTAAGCCGCCGAAGCCAACAACTGCCGTGCTCGGTTGCGGAGTCCGCCGGAACCGTTCTTGAACGGGACGCGCATGCGCGAAGAAGACCAAGATCTGTCCTCCGATCCCCGACCGACCGTGCTCCTCGGGCGCAGGCTGCGCTTCGAGGAGGCGCCGGGACTCGCGATGCTGCTTCTCGGCAAGCGCGGCGCGGCGCTCAAGCTCGATGCCTCGGAAGTCAGCGAGCTCGGGACGCCCTGTCTGCAGGTACTGCTGGCGGCGGCCGTCACGTGGCGCACGGATGGCGAAGCCTTCTCGCTCGCGAACCCCTCGCCAGAGATGCTGGCGACCCTCGCCCAGATCGGCCTCGACGCCGGGGCGTTGAATTCGGAGGGTCGGCCGGAATGACCCTGACCGTTCTGGCCGTGGACGACTCCCGGACGATGCGCGACCTGCTGAGGGTGGCGCTGGCCCCGCGGGGCTTCGACGTGCATCTCGCGACGGATGGCGAGGACGCGCTCGAGGTTCTGGCGTCGATCGCTCCGGATGTCATCATCACCGACATCAACATGCCGCGGCTCGACGGCTTCGGACTGATCGCGAACCTCCGCGCGCGCGAGCATACGCGGCGCACCCCGATCATCGTCCTCACCACCGAGAGCGCGCCGGAACTGAGGGAGCGCGCCCGCTCCGCCGGAGCCACCGGATGGATCGTGAAACCCTTCGACGAGGCGAAGCTGGTCGCCGCGGTTCGGCGGGTCGCGGGTTAGGGGGCGCGGATGGACGCGATGCAGGAGATCCTGCTGATCTTCTTCGCCGAATGCGAGGAAAATCTGGAGGCGGCGCAGGAGAGCCTTGAGGCGCTCAGGACGCGCCCGGATGATATCGAGACGGTCAACACCGTGTTCCGGGCGGTGCATTCGATCAAGGGTGGCGCGGCGGCCTTCGGCCTCGCCGATCTCGTCGATTTCGCCCATGCGTTCGAGACCACGCTCGACCGGCTGCGCTCGGGGCGTCTCGCGACATCGCCCGAGGTCGTGGGCGCGCTCCTGAGTTCGGCCGATCTGCTGAGCGACCTCGTGGCCGCGTCGCGCGACGCTGGCGCCGTCGATCCCGAGAGGATCGCGGAACGGATCGCCTGTCTGACGGTGCTTGGCGCCGATGCGGTGGCGGCGAGGCCCGAAATGTCACCGGAGCCACCGGTTCAGCGCCCGGTCTGGGCGACGGCGAACGAGGAAGGTCCGGACGCACTGGCCGGCGCTTCGCCCGGTAACTCACCGGGCGATCCGGGGCGGCGACCTGCATGGGCGACCTCCGTGCCGGAGCCTGCCCCGGCGCTGGTTCACCGCATCCGCTTCCACCCGCGCCCCTCGATGCTGGAGCGGGGGCATGAGCCGGCGCGGCTCATGCGCGAGATCGGGGAACTCGGTGAGGCGGAGATCCGCTGCGACCTCTCGGCGATCCCGCTGCTCGACGCGCTCGATCCCGGGGGCGCCTATCTCTCCTGGGAGATCGAGGTTCGCGGGGCGCCGTCCGAGGGCGCTTTGCGCGAGGTCTTCGAATTCGTCGACGAGGACTGTGATCTCACCATCGAGACCGGAGAGGGTCGCACTGAGAGCACAGCCGTACCGGAGCCCGAATGGAATGCGGAACGGGACCCAGAGCCGGACCCAGAGCCGCGCCCCTCGGATGTCCCGCCGCGGACCCCTGAGGCGGCGTCCGAGGTGGCCCCGGAGGCGGTCCCGGCCCCGGCCGAGGCGAGCGTCGCCCGCGCGACCGTCCGCGTCGATCTCGACCGCGTTGATCATCTGATCAATCTCGTCGGCGAGCTTGTCATCAACCAGGCGATGCTCTCGCAATCCGTGATCGAATCCGGCCTCGCCGGGTCCTCCTCGATCGCGCTGGAGCTCGAAGGCTTCGGCCAGCTCACCCGCCAGATCCAGGAGAGCGTGCTGGCGATCCGCGCCCAGCCGCTGAAGCCGCTCTTCCAGCGCATGTCGCGCATCGCGCGCGAAGCCGCCGGCGCGACCGGCAAGACCGTCCGCTTCGCAACCGAGGGGGAAATGACCGAGGTCGACAAGACCGTGATCGAACGGCTCGCCGACCCGCTGACACACATGATCCGCAACGCGATCGATCATGGGCTGGAGGCGACCGCCGACCGTCTCGCGCGCGGCAAGCCGGCGGAGGGAGGCGTCCGGCTCACCGCGGCGCACCGATCGGGCCGGGTGCTGATCGAGATCGCCGACGACGGCGCGGGCATCGATCGCGAGCGCGTCCTGCGGATCGCGACCGGGAAGGGGCTCGTCCCGGCCGACAGCGTGCTCAGCGACGGCGAGATCGACAATCTCCTTTTCCTGCCCGGCTTCTCCACCGCCCGCGCGGTCTCGGATCTCTCGGGCCGGGGCGTGGGAATGGACGTGGTCAAGCGCGCGATCACGAGCCTCGGCGGGCGGATCTCGATCGCGTCGCAGCCGGGGGTTGGCACGACCTTCGGCATCAGCCTGCCGCTCACGCTCGCGATCCTCGACGGGATGATCGTCGCCGTCGGCGACGAGACGCTGGTCGTGCCGCTGTCCGCGATCCTCGAGATGCTGAAGCCCGGTTCCGGCGAGATCCATCCGCTCGGTTCGGGCGGAAGGGTGGTGCGGGTCCGGGGTGAGTTCGTTCCCGTGATCGACGTCGGTGCGCGGCTGGGGATCGCGAGTCGGCAGGGTGGCGGGGAGGATGTGATGCTGCTGATCGAGACAAGCGCCGGAGAGCGGCGCGCGCTGGTCGTCGATGCGATTCAGGATCAGCGGCAGGTGGTCATCAAGGGCCTCGCAGAGACCTGCGGCGCGGTTCCGGGCATCGCCGCGGCGACCATTCTCGGCAACGGCCGGGTCGCACTCATCGTCGATACCGACGCGATCGTCGCGGACGCGGGCCCCGGCGACCGCGCCCAACCCTCTCACACTGACAGGATCGTCGCATGAAAACAGCGCCGAGCGAGGAGAGCGGCCGTCCGGGCCCGGTCGAGGGCGCGGAGGGGTCCTGCGAGATCGTGTCGTTCCGGCTGGCCGAGCAGGATTTCTGCGTCGACATCATGGATATCCGCGAGATCCGCGGCTGGACCCCGCCGACGCCGCTGCCGCGCGCGCCCGACTACGTGCTCGGCCTGATCAACCTGCGGGGCGCCGTGCTGCCGATCATCGATCTCGCGAAGCGCCTGGGGCTCGCCACATCCGATGTGAGCCCGCGCGATGTGATCATCGTGGCGATGATAGACGGGCAGGTGATCGGCCTCGTGGTCGATGCCGTTTCCGACATCCTGACCGCGCGGGCGCGCGACATCCAGCCGGCGCCCGCGATCGGCTCGGAGTCAGGGCCGGGGCATCTCCGGGGCATCATCGCGATCGACGACCGCATGCTGCGCCTGCTCGATCTGAGGCGGGTCATACCGCCGAAACGCGGCGAAGCGGCGTGACCGGGCCGGCTCCGGCCCCGGTGGCACGGGAGACGAGGCTGGTGACGCGGGACTTCCAGCGGGTCGCGGCCGTTGTTCGCGCCGTCGCGGGGATCTCGCTTTCCGAGGGCAAGATCGCGCTCGTGGAGGCGCGGCTGACCAAACGGCTCCGGGCGCTCGGCCTGACCGGCTATCGCGACTACTGCGCGCTCATCGAAGGCGATCACGAAGCCGGCCGGGCGGAACGCGAGGAGCTGATCACCGCGATCACCACGAACGTGACCCAGTTCTTCCGTGAACCGCACCATTTCGAGATCCTCAGGAGCCGGGTCCTGCCGCCGCTCATCGATCGCGCTGAGCGCGGCGGCCGGGTGCGGATCTGGTCGGCGGGCTGCTCGACCGGGCAGGAGCCCTATTCGATCGCGCTGACCATCCTCGGCCTCGCCCCCGATATCGGCCGCTGGGATCTCCGNGCGGGCTGCTCGACCGGGCAGGAGCCCTATTCGATCGCGCTGACCATCCTCGGCCTCGCCCCCGATATCGGCCGCTGGGATCTCCGGATTCTCGCGACCGATCTCGACCGTGCCGTGCTCGCGACGGCGAAACGCGGCGTCTATCCGGCCACGTCGCTCGAAGCGGTGCCGGCGGCGCTCAGGCGGCCGCATTTCGAGCCGGTGCGGGCCGGAGGGGAGATGGCCTCGGCGATCGGTCCCGCGCCTCGCGCGCTCGTCCGGTTCCGCAAGCTCAATCTCACGCATGACTGGCCGATGCGGGGCGGCTTCGACGTGATCTTCTGCCGCAACGTCGTGATCTATTTCGACGCCGAGAACGAGGCGGCGATCTGGCGGAGGCTCGCCGGGCGCCTGCCCGAGGGGGGCTGGCTCTTCGTCGGGCATTCGGAGCGCGTCAACACCCTGGCGCTGCCCATGCTCGCGAGCGATGGCGTCACGACCTATCGCAAGATCCCGCCCTGCGCGGCGGAACGGGGGGTACTGACGTGAGCGGCCGTGAGATCGCCCCGGACCCGCCCGCCGGGCTGGAACCGACGCTGCGCGCGTTGTCGCGGGAGCTCCTGGCGGCGCGAGACATGTCGCTCGACCTTCAGGAGGCGGTCGCGGAGCTGCTCGCGGCCATGGGGGAGCGTTCCGCCGCCGTCCCGTTTCGCCTCCAGAACCTCGATCGCCTGACCCAGACGCTCGGAGACCTCGCGG
>NZ_JBKQWU010000065.1:0-16450 GCF_047275745.1 Amaricoccus sp. W119
AGGACTACAACGAAAACCACCCGCACTCAGGGCTGAAAATGCGCTCGCCCCGCGAGTTCATCGCAGCTGAAACCGCAACCGCCTGAGTGTCCGGTGAAATGGGGGCAAGACCATCGACCCGTCCGGTGTGGTACGCAGCCAGGTGATCGAAAACGCCGACGGCAGCTTCCGCCTGACACTGAACGGCGCGGAGAACACACGCACCCTCGCCGGACGCTTCATCGCGGATACCTTCGGCTCCGCCGTCCAGCATGTCGCCTTCGAGACGCGCGACATCTTCGCCACCGCCGAGGCGCTGGCGGCGGGCGGCTTCGAGGGGCTGGTGATCTCGCGGAACTATTTCGACGATGCGGAGGCGCGCTTCGGGCTCGAACCGGCGTTCGCCGACCGGCTGCGCGCGCTCAACATCCTCTACGACCGCGATGACCACGGCGAGTTCTTCCAGCTCTACAGCCCGAATATCGGCGAGGGTTCCTTCTTCGAGATCGTCGAGCGCCGCGGCGGCTATCAGGGCTATGGTGCCCCGAACGCGCCATTCCGCATCGCCGCCCAGACGCGCCACCTGCGCCCGAAGGCGGTGCCGCGCCGCTGAGAGCGAGGGCGGGTCGATCAGCCGCCCGCCACCTCTTCGAGCAGAGCGTCGGCCGCGAGCCGGCCGAGTCCGTTCGCAGCCAGCGGGCTGTCGCCCGTCAGCATCTTGCGATCGCGATGTGTCGCGCCCGAGATGTCGTCGTTGATGATCTCGATCCCGATCGATCTCAGCCGTTCGCCGAATTTCCAGGTCAGATGGCCCGGCATGTAGCCGATATCGGGCGTCCGCGCATCGAGCGCGTCGGGGAAGGCGCAGATCCTGTAGCCCAGATAGATCGCGCTGTCGCCCGCGGCGAGGAAGGCCGCCGGACCGTGGCAGAGCGAAATGACGAACCGGTCCTTCTCCGCCGCCCATTCGAGCACTTTCCGGACATCCTCGCTCCCGGGCAAGCCGATCAGCGCGCCGTGGCCGCCCGGGATGAAGACACCGATATAGTCGGAGTCGTCGCCGAGCGCCGTTTCGATCACATCCGCCAGCTTCCCCGGCTGCTTGAACTGGCCGCGATACTTCGCGAACAGACCCTTCACCTCCTCGTCCTCGGAGGGCATCGCCCAAAGCTCGAACTTGACCGGGTTTCCCGAAAGCGTGGTCACATCGAAGGCGAAGTCGGCCTTGTCGAGATGATACATCGGAAGCAGCGTCTCGACGGGGTGGTTGCCGGTCGAGAACATCGTCCCGTTGTCGGTCAGCAGGTAGCGCTCGTCGGCGCCGATCATCAGGATCTTCCAGCGCCCGCCCGTGTAGGGTTTCGGGTAGTCGGCACCACTCAGATCGGACTTCGGCGAGGTGAACTGGCCGAGCGAATAGGGTGAAGGGAAGAATGCGTTATCCTCGGCCGGATCGGGGGTCGGGCGCCTGTCCTCGGACTGAGCGTCGCTCATGGTCGTCTGCTCCAACTTGGTCGTATCTGGGCATCAACGACACGGGGGATGGATCGGTTGCAAAAAGGGGGCTCCCCGTCCGCCTCCGGAGCGGACGGGGAGCCTGACGGTGCGCGGGCCGCCCTATTCCCAGGACTTCACAAGCTCGTCGTAGGAGACGGTCTCGGCCGCGGGCTCCTCGTTCTCGAGCATCGGGACCGGAGCGCCGGGCTGATCGAGCCAGTACTGCGCGTCCTGTTCCTCGTTCAGCATCGGCCCCAGGTCACCCTGGATCTTCGACCGCTCGAGCCGGTCGAGCACCTTCTCCTGGTCGGCGCAGAGCGCGTCGAGCGCCTCCTGCGGAGTCTTCGCCCCCGACATCGCATCGCCGATGTTCTGCCACCAGAGCTGCGCCAGCTTCGGATAGTCGGGGATGTTGGTCCCGGTCGGCGACCACTGCTCGCGCGCGGGCGACCGGTAGAACTCGACCAGCCCGCCAAGCTCGGGCGCGCGCTCGGTGAAGGACTCGTCCGAGACCGTCGACTCGCGGATGAAGGTCAGGCCGACGTGGCTCTTCTTCACGTCGACGGTCTTCGAGGTCACGAACTGCGCGTAGAGCCAGGCGGCCTTGGCGCGATCGACCGGCGTCGATTGCATCAGCGTCCAGGAACCGGCGTCCTGATAGCCGACCTTCATGCCGTCCTTCCAGTAGGCGCCATGCGGGCTCGGCGCCATGCGCCATTTCGGCGTGCCATCCTCGTTCATGACCGGGATGCCGGGCTTGACCATGTCGGCGGTGAAGGCGGTGTACCAGAACATCTGCTGGGCGACATTGCCCTGCGCCGGGACCGGCCCCGCCTCGGAGAAGGTCATCCCCATCGCCGCCGGCGGGGAATAGGCCTTCAGCCATTCGATCGCCTTCGTCACCGCGTAGACCGCCGCGGCGTCGTTGGTCGAGCCGCCGCGGGCGACGCAGGAGCCGACGGGACGCGAATTCTCGTCGACCCGGATGCCCCATTCATCGACCGGCAGCCCGTTCGGCTCGCCCGAGTCGCCCATGCCCGCCATCGACATCCAGGCATCGGTGTAGCGCCAGCCGAGCGACGGGTCCTTCTTGCCGTAGTCCATGCTGCCGAAGACGCCCGAGGCCGGGCCGCCGGCATAGGACATGTCGCGGCCGGTGAAGAACGCGGCGATGTCCTGATAGGCGGTCCAGTTCACCGGCACGCCGAGTTCATAGCCGTACTTCTCCTGGAAGTCCGCCTTGGTCTTCTCGTCGTTGAACCAGTCGTAGCGGAACCAGTAGAGGTTCGCGAATTGCTGGTCGGGGAGCTGGTAGACCTTGCCGTCCGGACCGGTCACGAACTTGATGCCGATGAAATCCTCGAGGTCGAGCCCGGGGTTGGTGACATCCTTGCCGTCGTTCGCCATCCAGTCGGTCAGGTCGCGCGCCTGCTGGTAGCGCCAGTGCGTGCCGATCAGATCGGAGTCGTTGATATAGGCGTCGTAGATGTTCTCGCCGGTCTGCATCTGCGTCTGCAGCTTCTCGACGACATCGCCCTCGCCGATCAGGTCATGAGTGATCCGGATGCCGGTGATCGCGGTGAAGGCGGGCGCCAGCACCTTCGCCTCATATTCATGCGTGGTGATCGTCTCCGACACGACCCTGATATCCGCGCCCTGGAAGGGCGCGGCCGCGTCGACGAACCACTGCATCTCCGCTTCCTGTTCGGCGCGGGTCAGGCTGGAAAGCTCGCCGATCTCGTTGTCGAGGAAGGCTTTCGCCGCCTCCATATCCGCCCAGGCAGGCGCGCCGAGCACGGCGAGCGCGAGGCCCAAGGCGGTGGTCGTCCGTCCGTTTCTCACATTATCCTCCCTTGGAGTGAGTTCACGTTTCTCGATGACTGGTCATCGGGTCACTCGTTACCGATCTCTGGCCGTTCTCCGGCCCAATGCTCCCCGTCATACCCAGCGAAACACCGCCAGCGCGTAGACGAGGCAGACGGCGAGCGCGCCCCAGAGCGGCGGGCCGTCGGCGCCGAAGATGTAGAGCCAGGTCAGGTTGATGAAGGCGGAGCCGACCAGAGAGATGAAGAGGCGGTCGCCCCGTGTCGTCTCGATCCTGAGCACGCCTGCGCGCGGCGTCTCGGGATAGCGTATCGCGAGCAGCGTCATCACCGCGAGCAGCGTGGCGATGACGAGGAAGAAGACCGCGACCGGGAAGGTCCAGGCCATCCACCCGCCCTCGACGAGCTGCCCGGTCCAGTCGCGCTCGCCGTCGCTCGCCGGGACCATCCAGACGAGCAGGCCGAAGACCGCGACGACGACCGCGGCGAGGCCCACGCAAAGCGTTCTCCAGCGCGCGGCGCTCATCACACCCTCCCCAGGGCGAAGCCCTTGGCGATGTAGTTGCGGACGAAATAGATCACCAGCGCCCCCGGCACGATGGTCAGGACCCCGGCGGCCGCCAGCACCCCCCAGTCCATGCCCGAGGCCGAGACCGTGCGCGTCATCACCGCCGAGATCGGTTTCGCATTGACCGCCGTCAGCGTGCGCGCGAGCAGAAGCTCGACCCAGGAGAACATGAAGCAGAAGAAGGCGGCGACGCCGATGCCGCTCGCGATCAGCGGCATGAAGATCTTCACGAAGAACCGGCCGAAGGAATAGCCGTCGATATAGGCGGTCTCGTCGAGTTCCTTCGGCACGCCGCGCATGAAGCCTTCGAGAATCCAGACCGCGAGCGCCACGTTGAACAGGCAATGCGCGAGCGCGACCGCGATATGCGTGTCGAAGAGCCCGACCGAGGAATAGAGCTGGAAGAACGGCAGCGCGAAAACCGCCGGCGGCGCCATCCGGTTCGTGAGCAGCCAGAAGAACAGATGCTTGTCGCCGATGAAGCTGTAACGGCTGAAGGCATAGGCGGCGGGCAGCGCCACGGTCACCGAGATGACCGTGTTCATCACCACGTAGATGATCGAATTGACATAGCCCATGTACCAGCTCGGATCGGTCAGGATCACGCGGTAGTTGCGGAAGGTCAGTTCGTTCGGAAAGAGCGTGAAGGTCGAGGTGATCTCGGTATTGGTCTTCAGGCTCATGTTGATGAGCCAGTAGATCGGGATCATCAGGAACAAGAGGTAGAGCGTCATCACGAGGGGCGAGTACTTCAGACGCATCAGGCACCCTCCGCTTTGTCGATGTTGGTCATCACCGTGTAGAAGACCCAGGAGACGAGCAGGATCACGAGGAAGTACATGATCGAGAAGGCCGCCGCCGGGCCGAGGTCGAACTGTCCGACCGCCATCTTCACGAGGTCGATCGAGAGGAAGGTCGTCGAATTGCCGGGGCCGCCGCCGGTGACGACGAAGGGCTCGGTATAGATCATGAAACTGTCCATGAAGCGGAGCAGGATCGCGATCATCAGGACGCCGTTCATCTTCGGCAGTTCGATGTAGCGGAAGATCTTCCAGCGGCTGGCCTGGTCGATCTTCGCCGCCTGGTAATAGGCCCGCGGGATCGACCGCAGCGCGGCGTAGCAGAGCAGCGCCACGAGGCTCGTCCAGTGCCAGACATCCATCACGATGATGGTGATCCAGGCATGGAGCGGGTTCGCGGTGTAATTGTAGTCGAGCCCGATCGACCAGAGCGCATGGCCGAGCAGGCCGATGTCGGTTCGCCCGAAGATCTGCCAGATCGTGCCCACGACGTTGAACGGCACCAGGAGCGGCAGTGCCATCACGACGAGGCAGAACGACGACCAGAAGCCCTTCTGGGGCATGTTGAGCGCGACGAAGATGCCGAGCGGCACCTCGATCGCGAGGATGATCGCCGAGAACAGGATATTGCGCCCGAGCGCCGACCAGAGCCGATCCGAATGCAGCATCTCGTCGAACCATTCGAGCCCGGCCCAGAAGAACTGGTTGTTCCCGAACGTGTCGTTGACCGAATAGTTCACCACCGTCATCAGCGGGATCACCGCCGAGAAGGCGACGATCACCAGCATCGGCAGCACGAGGAGCCAGGCGCTGTTGTTCTGGGTCTTCTCCATCAGCCGGCTCCCCCCCGAACGCGCCAGTCATCGGCGTAGACGTTGATCCGCGCCGGCGCGAAGGCGACCCGCGGCTCGCCCGCCGGCAGGGGCTCACCCTCCTCGGCGATCACGTTGAGCGGCTGGCCGAACAGCTCCGCGCGCACGATCCGGTGCCGGCCCACATCCTCGACCCGGCGGATCGTCACCGGCAGGCCGTCGCCTTCGGTCAGCGTCACGTATTCCGGCCGGATGCCGATCTGGGTCCGCCCGGATGGCGCGCCATAATCGGCGCCGAGCGCCACCGCGCCGCCCGCGAGATGCGCGGTCGCGCCCTCGATCCGGGCATCGAACAGGTTCATGCCGGGCGAGCCGATGAAATAGCCGACGAACGTGTGCTCCGGCGCCTCGAACAGCTCCTCCGGCGTGCCCATCTGCACCACCCGGCCATCGTGCATCACCACCACCCGGTCGGCGAAGGTCAGCGCCTCGGTCTGGTCGTGGGTGACATAGATCATCGTATGACCAAACTCGCGGTGCAGCTGCTTCAGCTGCGTCCGCAGTTCCCATTTCATATGCGGGTCGATCACGGTCAGCGGCTCGTCGAACAGGATCGCGTTCACGTCGCGCCGGACCATGCCGCGGCCGAGGCTGATCTTCTGTTTCGCATCGGCGGTGAGCCCGCGCGCCTTGCGGTCGAGCACCGCTTCCATGCCGATCATCCGCGCGATCTCCTGGACCCGCGCGGCGATCTGGGCCGGGTCCTGGCGGCGGTTCCTGAGCGGAAAGGCGAGGTTCTCGCGCACGGTCATCGTGTCGTAGACCACGGGGAACTGGAACACCTGCGCGATGTCGCGCGCCTCCGGTGCGAGCTCGGTCACGTCCCGCTCCCCGAAGAGCACCCGCCCCCGCGATGGCCTGAGCAGCCCGGAGATGATGTTGAGCAGCGTGGTCTTGCCGCAGCCCGAGGCGCCGAGCAGCGCATAGGCGCCGCCGTCCTGCCAGACGTGATCCATCTCCTTGAGCGCGAACTGCGCCTCGCTCGTCGGATTGGGGAAGTAGCTGTGTGCGAGCTTCGAAAGGGTGATCCGGGCCATCGGTCAGGCCGCCATCGCATAGGCCGCGGGCGCGGCGAGCCGGCCCTCGGCGTCGAAAAGATAGACATGGGCCGGGTCGATCCAGACCGTCAGCCGCTCGCCCGCGGGGATCTGGTGCACGCCCTTCACGAGCCCGACCCAGGTGTCATCGCCGTGGCGCAGGTGCACGAAGGTCTCCGAACCGGTGATCTCGCTCCCGGTCAGCACGCAATCGAAGGCGACCGCGGCGCCGCCGGGATCGGCGAGCGCGACATGGTTGGCCCGGAAACCCGCGCGATAGCTCCCGTCCGCGATCGCCGCCAGCGGCCCCGAGGCCGGGATCGCCGGCGCGGAACCGAAGGCGACGGTTCCGGCGCGCTTGCGGCAGGGGACGAAGTTCATCGGCGGGTCGCTGAAGACGCGCGCGGTCGTCGCGTCGCAGGGCTGGCGGTAGACGGTCGGCGTCGGGCCGAACTGCGTCACCCGGCCTTCCCAGAGCGTCGCCGTGTTGCCGCCGAGCAGCAGCGCCTCCTCGGGCTCGGTCGTCGCATAGACGAAGATCGCCCCCGAAGCCTCGAAGATCCGCGGGATCTCGACGCGCAATTCCTCGCGGAGCTTGTAGTCGAGATTGGCGAGCGGTTCGTCGAGCAGCACGAGCCCAGCCCCCTTCACCAGCGCGCGGGCGAGCGCGCAGCGCTGCTGCTGCCCGCCGGAAAGCTCCAGCGGCTTGCGGTCGAGCATCGGCGTCAGCCGCAGGAAATCCGCCGTCTCCCGCACCGCCCGGTCGATCTCCTCGCGCGACATGCCCGTCAGCCTGAGCGGCGAGGCGATGTTCTCGTAGACCGAGAGCGTCGGGTAGTTGATGAACTGCTGGTAGACCATGGCCACCCGCCGCTCCTGCACCGGAACGCCGGTGACATCCCGGTCTTCCCAGAGCACGCGGCCCTCGCTCGGCTTGTCGAGCCCCGCCATCAGGCGCATGAGCGAGGTCTTACCCGACAGGGTCGGCCCGAGCAGCACGTTCATCGTGCCCTTCCCGAGCGTCAGGTCGGTCGGATGCACATGCGTCATCCCGCGTACCCGGCGTGTCACCCCCTGAAGCGTGAGCGTCATCCTCTCCCCTTCGATCGCGGCGCCGGGGGTTGACCCGGACGCCGTTGTCTTGTCGCCATCCTCAGGCTGCCGGGGTAATCGCCCCGGTCGCATTCACCATGTCACGCACGAAATCATCGAGCGCCGCCGCCTCGCCAGGCGTCATGCGTAGTCCGAGCTTGCTCCGCCGCCAGAGGATATCCTCGGCCTCGCGGGCGAATTCGCGCGTGACGAGCCAGCGCACCTCCGCCTCGGTCAGCGTAGCGCCGAAATCGCGGCCGAGATCCGCCGCCGTCGCCGCGGGGCCGAGCACGCATTCCGCCTCGGTCCCATAGGCGCGGATCAGCCGCCCGGCCCAGTAGGCGGTCAGGAACGGATAGCGCGCCCGGAGCCGCGCGGTCAGATCGGCGACGCCGTCATGGCGGAAATCCCCGCCCGGCAGCGGCGCCCGCGCCGTCCACGGCCCCGCCGCGTCCGGAAGGAACGGTGCGAGCTTCGCAAGCGCGCTCTCGGCGAGACGGCGATGCGTGGTGATCTTGCCGCCGAAGACGTTGAGCAGCGGCGCGCCCTCCGCGTCGAGCGCCAGCACATAGTCGCGCGTCGCGGCCGTCGCCGAACCGGAACCGTCATTGTAGAGCGGCCGGACCCCGGAATAGCTCCAGACCACATCCTCCGCTGTCACCGGCGTCGCGAAATAGCGCGAGGCGAAGGCGAGGAGATAGTCGCGCTCCGCCCCGGTGCAGCGCGCCTCGCCCGGCGCGTCCCCGTGGTCCATGTCGGTGGTGCCGATCAGGGTGAAATCCTGCTCGTAGGGGATCGCGAAGATGATCCGCCCGTCCGTCCCCTGGAAGAAATAGCAGCGGTCGTGGTCGTAGAGCCTGCGCGTGACGATATGGCTGCCCCGAACGAGCCGCACGCCGGCGGCGGGTTTCAGGCCGACGACATCGCGCAGGACGCTCTCGACCCAGGGCCCGCCCGCGTTGACGAGCGCCCGCGCCCGGTGCCCGCGCCGCCCCTCCGGCCCCTCGGTCACCACGTGCCAGACCCCGTCCTCGCGCGAGGCGGAGACGACGCGCTCCCGCGTCAGTATCCGCGCGCCGCGCGCCATCGCGTCGCGGGCGTTGAGCACCACGAGCCGCGAATCCTCGACCCAGCAGTCGGAATATTCATAGGCGCGGCGGAACACGGGCCTGAGCGGACGCCCCGCCGGATCGCGCGCGAGATCGAGCGTGCGCGTCGCCGGCAGGATCTTCCTCCCGCCGAGCGTGTCGTAGAGCAGGAGCCCGAGCCTTATCAGCCAGGCCGGCCGCCGCCCCTTCATCCACGGCATGACCCGGGCCAGGAGCCGCGAGGTCGGGGTATCGCTCTCGAAACGCATCTCCGGGCTCAGCGGCAGCACGAAACGCATCGGCCAGCTGATATGCGGCATGGCGGCGAGCAGCGTCTCGCGCTCCTCCAGCGCCTCGCGGACCAGACGGAACTCGAAGAATTCCAGGTACCTGAGCCCGCCGTGAAAGAGCTTGGTCGAAGCCGAGGAGGTCGCGGAGGCGAGATCGCCCTGCTCCGCGAGGATCACCGTGAGGCCCCGGCCGGCCGCGTCGCGCGCGATGCCGCAGCCGTTGACGCCGCCGCCTATGACGAACAGATCCGCGATCTCGGCTTCCCGCGCCATCCGCGCTCCTTCCGGTCCCTCTCTCCGGGCTACTCCCGCCTTGGCCCGTTCGTCAACGAAGAAATGCGCGCGGATGTGCGAAATGGATCGAAACGAATTTTCACGCGCGCCATTCACGCGATTTCTTTACGCAGGCGCAGCATTTCGCGCGTCTGACGTTGCGCCGCGTCATGATTGCTCAATCCCGACGCAGATCAAATTGCCAGTTGACCGCCGTTGCGCGATCGCCCACCCTTTCGCACCAATCCGAACCCCGATCTGTACGTGCCCAACCTGAACGAATAACCGGCGACCGGAATGCCCCTCAGCCTGCGACAATCCGAAATTCTGGAAATCGCCCGGGGCGAGGGTCGCGTCTTCGTCGAGGATCTCGCCCAGCGGTTCGAGGTCGCGCTGCAGACGATCCGCCGCGATCTCGCCGATCTGGCCGATGTCGGGCTCATCGACCGCGTCCATGGCGGCGCCGTGCCGCGCACCGGCGTGACCAACCTCGGCTACGAGCAGCGCCGCGGCATGAACGAGGCGGCGAAGACCGCGATCGCCCGGGCCTGCGCGGCGACCATCCCGGACAACTGCTCGATCATCCTCAACCTCGGCACCACGACCGAGGCGGTGGCGCGCGAGCTCCTCGGCCACCGCAATATCACCGTGGTCACCAACAACATGAACGTCGCCAATATCCTGCTCGCCAATCCCGGATGCGACATCATGGTCGCGGGCGGCGCGCTCCGCCGCTCGGACGGCGGGCTGGTCGGCGATCTGACGAGCGAGTTCTTCGGTCAGTTCAAGGTCGATTTCGCCGTCATCGGCGTGTCCGCGATCGACCCGGACGGGGATCTCCTCGACTTCGACCTCGCCGAGGTGCGCGTCTCCCGGGCGATCCTGCGGCAGGCGCGCCGAAGCTGCCTCGTCTGCGATCATTCCAAGTTCGGCCGCTCGGCCCCGGCGCTGCTCGGATCGCTCGCGGAAATCTCGGCGATCTTCACCGACCAGCCGCTCCCCTCCCCCCTCGCCCGGCGCTGCGCCGAATGGGGGACCGAGGTGCACATGTCCTCGGCCGAGACCGCCGGAGGCTAGAGTCCGCGAGACCGCGGGGGGCCAGATCCGACGCCCGGGATTGCCACGATCCGGACCCGGTACTATGTCGCCCTCGAGCAGACGGCACGCACCCTCGCCGGTGGCCAGCCGGACTCCGCGTTCGCGGGATCTTCGCCGCGGCCAAAGCAATCTAAACGACTTGTTGGAGAACCAAATGACCGATGATACCGACGCCCCGGCACAAGGCGCGGAGGGCGCCGTCCGCGAAACCGCCACCGTCGCCACCCCCCATGCCGCCCGCTACCTCGGCCAGCTTTGCAAGCACTTCGCCCACAAGCTGCCGGGTGTCGAGTTCACGCCCTCCGAGGGCGTGGTTCCATTCTCGATCGGCACGGCCCGCCTGCGCGCCGACGAGGGCGCCCTGACGCTCGACCTGGAGGCATCACCCGCCGAGATGGACGACCTGAAGGATGTCGTGGTCCGGCACCTCGTCCGGTTCGCCTTCCGCGAGGAACTGACCTTCGACTGGCGCGTTGCCTGACTTCCGGACGATCCGGCGCGCGCAATCCGGGCGCGCCCGGGACCGACCGAACTGAGCAAGGCCGAAACGGCACAGGAGGCAGTCAGACGATGCGAAACATTCTTCTCCCGGCATTCCTCGTCCTGACGCCCGCCCTCGCGCACGCGGCGGAGGATCATCCACCGCTCGTCGAGGAACTCGGGCTGACCGGGGCGGAAACGGTGAGCGTCGGCGCGGACGGTCGGCATGTCACAGGCGCGTTGCCCGGCGGTCAACGCGTCGAACTCGACTTCAATGCCGAAGGCGCGCTCGAGGACATCGAAGCGGAAGGCGACGAAGGCTTTCCCGCCGAGGCGGTCGCGGCCGCCGTGCCCGAGGCGATCCGGGCCAATCCGGATTATCCCGCCGATGCCCTGTTTGATGAACTCGACCTCGATGATGGCGGTCTGGAACTGGAGGGCACGCGCGGTGACGGACAGCGGTTCGAGGCGGAATTCGCAGCCGACGGCCAGCTTCTGGAGATGAAGATGGAGTGAAACGGGGCTCGGCCTCGCGGGCGCCCCATCGGCGCGCGGCACTTTGCCCGCGCCCCCCGCGATAGCGTTTCCGCGAGCCAGGCGCCCTGGACATGACTTTGCCTTCCTGCCCGCTAGTCTCCTCCGAAGCGACTATCGGAAAGCGAGCGAACCATGACCCGACCATTGGCCCAGATCGCAGCGACAAGTCTTCTGACCGCGCTGCCACTCGGATGCGCGGCGCAGGATTTCAACGCGGCCGCCCCCAACGCGCCCGATCAGCGGCCGGCCTTCGAAGGCCAGACGCGCGCCCCGGTGATCCCGGACGGGATCGAACTGGCGGAAGAGACGATCACCGACGGGCTCGACCATCCCTGGGGGATGGACCAGCTTCCCGACGGCGGCTGGCTCGTTACCGAACGCTCGGGCCAGATGCGGCTCGTCTCGGCGGAGGGCGCGCTTTCGGCTCCGATCGACGGCCTGCCCGAGGTCGACGCCCGCCGGCAGGGCGGACTGCTCGACGTTCTGGTCGGCGACGACTTCGCCGAGACCCGCCGGGTCTGGTGGAGCTTCTCGGAGCCGCGCGGCGACGGGTTGAACGCGACCGCCGTCGCGACCGGCCTGCTCTCCGAGGACGGCGCGGCCATGACCGATGTTTCCGTGATCTTCCAGCAGGAGCCGGCCTGGAATTCGGCCATGCATTACGGCTCGCGGCTGGTTTTCGACCGCGACGGCGCGCTCTTCGTGACCACGGGCGAGCGGTCCCTGCCCGAGCCGAGGCAACTGTCACAGGATGTCTCGACCCATCTCGGCAAGGTCATCCGGATCGACCCGATGGGCGGCCCCGCGGCGGGCAATCCCGAGATTCCGGGCGGCCTGCCCGAGATCTGGTCCTACGGTCATCGCAACATCCAGTCGGCGGCGCTCGCTCCCGACGGGGCTCTCTGGACCGTCGAGCATGGCCCCCAGGGCGGCGACGAGCTGAACCGGCCGCGGCCGGGGCTCAACTACGGCTGGCCGGTGGTCACCTATGGCGAGGACTACGGCGGCGGCCCGATCGGCGAGGGGATCACCGCGCGCGAGGGGGTGGAGCAGCCGGTCTACTACTGGGACCCGGTCATCGCCCCGAGCGGGATGGTCTTCTATGACGGCGAGATGTTCCCCGACTGGCAGAGCAGCGTGCTGATGGGCGGGCTCGGCGTCGAGGCGCTCGTCCGGCTTGAACTCGACGGCGAGCGGGTCACGGGCGAGGCGCGCTACCTCGACGGCATCGGGCGCGTGCGCGACGTCGATGTCGCGGCGGACGGATCGGTGATGATCCTGACCGACGCCGACAACGGCGCGCTGATCCGCCTGACCCCGGCGAACTGACGCGCGCGAACCGGAAGCCTGCGAACTAAGGTGGCGCACCGGCGGTTCAGTCCCGCCGGTGAGCATGAGATCGACCGGCGGCGGGCCGCCGGTCCGGTTCGTGTCACGCCGCGAGCAACTCGTCCGCCGGGCCGAAGAACTCGTAGTGGATGCGGCTGGACGGGACGCCCGCCTGGGCGAGCGCGGTGACCGCGTGGCGCAGGAACGGCCGCGGCCCGCAGATATAATAGTCGGCCTTGCCCACGGGCGTGTTCGACACCAGCCAGTCGTCTGTGATGATGCCGGCCATGTCATAGTCGCGGCCCGCCGTCTCCCCGTCGAGCGGCGTCTGGTGGAAGTTCGTCACCGAGACATCCTTCCCCCGCGCGGCGACTTCGAGGACATGATCGCGCATCGCATGAGTCTTCCGGTCATGCGTGCCGTGGATGTAATGCACGGGAACCTCCGCCCCATCCTCGACCAGCGCCTCGAGCATCGCGACCATGGGCGTCAGGCCGACGCCGCCCGAGAGCAGGACCACCGGCCGGACCGCCGCTTCCTCGAGGTAGAACTCACCCGCGGGCGCCGCGACCTTCAGGACGGTCCCGGGGCCGGCCTCGTCATGGAGCCAGCGCGATGCGAGGCCATGCGATTCGCGTTTGACCGAGATGCGGTAGGTCTCGCCATTGGGCGCTGCCGAGATCGAATAGTTGCGCTTGATCGCGGGGTTGCCCGGGATCTCGAACCAGAAGGTCAGGTACTGCCCCGGCCGGTGCTCCATCACGGGACCGCCATCGACCGGCCGCAGGACGAAGGACTTGATCACGCTGCTCTCGGGAATGACCTCCTCGACCTTGAAGTCGCGCCAGCCGTTCCAGCCGCCGGTCGCGTCCTTCTGTTCGCCGTAGATGCGGGTCTCACGTGCGATCAGGATATTGGCGAGGAACCAGTAGGCTTCGCCCCAGGCTTCCAGGATCTCGTCCGTCGCGGCATCGCCCAGCACCGCCTTGATCGCGCCGAGCAGCGCGTTGGCCACATGCGGATAGTGCTCGGGCAGGATCTGCAGCCCGACATGCTTCTGCGCGATCCGCTCGACCGCCGGGGCGAGCGCGGCGAGATTGTCGATGTTGCTGGCATAGGCGAGGATCGCTCCGGTCAGCGCGCGCGGCTGGGACCCGGCATCGCCGTGGTGCGACTGATTGAAGAGATCGCGGATCTCGGGGTCCTGGAACATGCGCGAATACATCTCGTGCACGATCTCGAGGCCGTGGGCCTCAAGCGCGGGAACCGTGGCCTTCACGAGCGCGATCGTCTGGCCGCTGAGTGGCTGCGACATCGAAAACTCCTTTGAGTACACTGGGATATGGTGGGACCGCGTTGGTCCGCGGCCCCACCGATCTTGGCTGGCAGAGGGAAAACAGGCCGAAGGGGGGGCGCCTTCGAACCGTCTCGCCGGTCACCGATAGCGGCGGTGGCGGCGCAACCCGGCCGGGCGGCAAGTTCGCCCGCATGTGGGACCGAAGGCGGCCGGGACACTCCACTTTGGGACATCCTTCGCGTGACCGATCATCTCACCGCTCGTTAATCATGTATTAACAATGCATCTATACGGCCGCGCGAAAACATGCAATATAGATACATGATTTTTTCGGAAGCCCGATGCGCCTGACGCGATATTCAGATTTCGCCATGCGTGTGTTGCTCTACCTGGGGCGGCGCCCGGATCAGATGAGCTCAATCCCGGCGATAGCACGCGCCTATGCGATCTCGCAGAATCACCTGATGAAAGTGGTGAGCGATCTGGTCAGCGCCGGCTATCTGGAAAGCGTGCGCGGCCGCAACGGCGGGATTCGCCTCGCCCGGCGGCCCGACGAGATCAATATCGGCGCCCTGATTCGACACACCGAGGACAGTTTCGATCTGGTCGGCTGCGGCGAATGCATCATCGCGCCGGCCTGCGGGCTGACCAGCGTCCTGGACGAGGCGCTGCGCGCCTTCCTGACGGTCCTCGACAGCTACTCGCTGGCGGATGTGCTGGCGCGCAAGGGCGATTTCTCGCACCTGCTCATCGCCTCCGCGGGCGAGGAGGAGCGCGCTTCCGGGGGGCGGGGGTAGAAGACCGCACGGCTTTCGCCCGGCGCGGACACCCTGACGGCGCCCGCGCCGGGACTGGCCGGGTCATCCCCCGCCGGATTGAACCCGCGGGTTCAACCCTCGGGGTCGCCCTCGGCCATCTCGGCCGGCTCGTTGGCCAGCGCCCGGAACCCGAGAACCAGATCGGCGAAACGCTCCGGGCGCTTGTAGGGTCCGTTATGCGTGACGCCCTCCATGCGCGCGAGCAGCGCGTTGCCGGAGCAGTCCACCAGACGCTCGGCGATCATCGCCCATTGCACCAGTGTCTCGGTCCCGAGCACGACCAGCGTGGGAATTCTGAGCTGGCCGAGATCCTCGCAGCTGAGCGGCGCGCCCGGTGCCATGCCGTTGTAGGGCGGCAGGGTTCGGCCATTCTCGCGCCAGTAGGTCGGGAACGGCTCGGCCTCTGCATCGGCCGAGCCTTCAGGCATGCGGAAGACGCTCTCGATGACGCGGAGCGCCGCGGTTTCCATGTCGCCGGCCTCGAGCGCCGCGATCGTCGGCCCGAGCGTCGCGAAGAACTGCCCCTCGGCCGCGGCGGCGCCGGGCAGATCGGCGAGAAGCGCCACGACATCGGGTTCGTAGTGGACCATCGAGCGGAACAGATCCGGGCGCCGCAGCGCGGCATAGGTCGCGATCTCGCCGCTGTAGGACCAGGTCACCAGATCGACCGGACCGGCATCGAGACCCTCGACGAAGGCGATCAGGTCCGTGACATGCGTCTCGCGCGTGAAGTTCGCGCCGTCGTCGGGCCAGTCGGCGGTCCCGAAATAGCGCTGCGTATAGGCGACGAAGCGCCCCTGCTCCGCGATCTTGTCGGCGTAGCCTTCCCACACGCGCGCGTCCGAGATCGCGCCGTGGACGAAGACGACCGGAGTGCCCTCGCCCTGCTCGATGTAGGAAAGCTCGGCGCCATCGACCGCCATGACACCGGTCTCGACGGCCCAGGCGGCCGGCGCCGCGAAGCCGACCGCGGCGGCCGCGATGACGGCCATGTTCAAGCTGTCGTTCATTTGCCCAGTCTCCTCAATATTGATTCGCCGAAATTCGCCCTTGGCACGGTCGAGACTGGCATCCCGGGCGTCACGCAGGCGTCACGTACCCCGTCACGCGGCGAGATCGCCCATGTTTTTCTCAGGATTTTCATGGGCCGAGGGCGCGGTTGTGGTAATATCCCCCGAGAAGGAGACCGTACGACCATGCGCATCCCGCGGATTTCCCTGCTGGGCGAACCGCGTCTCACGGACCCCGACGGCCTGGTTCTTGCCACGCCGGGGCCGAAGGCGATGGCGCTTCTCGCCTGTCTGGCGAGCGCGCCCGGCATGCGCCTGAGCCGTTCCGCGCTGGTCGAACTGCTCTGGGCCGATGCGCGCTCCACTTCCGCCGCGCGTCACGCGCTGCGGCAGTGCCTCGTCAGGCTGCGGGCGCATATGGGCGCCGCGGGGCGCGCGCTGGCCGCCGATGACGGCGCGGTCTGGCTGGAACCGGATCTCGTGGCGGTGGACCTCGAAATGCTCGCGGCCTCGACCCGCGACGAGGTCGTGGCGACCTCGCTCGCGATCCGCGGGCGGTTCT
>NZ_JBKQWU010000066.1:0-16392 GCF_047275745.1 Amaricoccus sp. W119
CCCTGTCCCTCCTGCGTTCAATGCAGAAGGGAAATAGGTGGCCGGATTTTACTCCGCCCGCGGCCGGACTATCCCGCCGCTACCGTGGCCGGTTTTTGCACCGCCGCTCTCACGTGGTGCGCCAGATCGCGTTGGTCGCGCGCGAGATGCCACCGTAGGTCCCCGAGTTGGGCGCGGTCGGGACGGCCAGTTGAAGCCCGCCGATCTGGCGGTACTCGGTGCCGGCGCCATGCAGGTCCTCGGTGAACCGGTCCTGAAGTTCCTGTTCGGCCGCTTCGAGGTGGACCCGGAACAGGTCCATGAGTTGGTTCGGGCCGGAGTTCTTGAGGATATCTTCGTTCGCGATGGTGACCGAAACGGCGGCCATCTTCGGGTCGAAGATCGCGTCGTTGACGAGTTCGGCCGGCGCGGGCGACAGGAAGTCGAAGCCCTGATAGCGAACGTAGGTCCCGCTTTCGGCGAAAAGCAGGCGCTCCCGGATCTGCGGGCCAGAGAACGTCTTCCAGCCGCCGCGCTTCTTCAGTTCGTGGAAGAAGACGTTGCTGTTGGAGACGAGATCCTGGTAGCCGCTCGACCGGTCTTCAAGCGCCAGCGAGAACGCCTCGCGGAGGCGATCATCGGAGACAAGAGCCATTGGATGCTCCTATGGCGGATGTGGGTCAGCCGATCCCGAGTTGCGAAAACGCGGACTCGATGGCATCGGCGGCGGTGGCGGATCGCTGGCGGTTGGCGGGGTTTGAGCCCGAGGTCGGCGCGCCATGGATCGAAAGAGCCGATTTCCGGGTCTGAGCCGGGTCGGCGGGCGCCGTGGGGGGGGCCACGGCGGTAGAGGGGGCGGCCGGAGCAGGATTGAGCCGCTCGGCCTTGTCGTAGGCATCCTGAAGGTCGGACGCATACCCGGTCTGGATCAGCTGGGCGATTTCTCCCGCCAACTCGTCAAACCGAGGATTCTGTGAGGCGAACGCGGAAACCATGTCCGTGGTTTCGCGATGCCGCTGTTGCTGGAACGTCTGCTGGACCCCGCCGACCTGCTGCTGGAGCGCGGCGATCTGCTGGTTCAACCCGTCGATAACCTGATCGCGCTGCGGGGCCGGCTGCCCCGTCACGTGCGCGGCTACATCCGCGAGGCGGAAGCCCATGTTCTGGCAGATCCGCTCAAGACCCGCGATCGGGTCCTGCCGGAGCATCTGCTCCATGCCCACATAGTTGCTGAGCGCCTGCGGGATCGTGGTCCCGTTCTGCTGGGCCATCTCCTCGAACGGGCGAAGCGGCTCGAACCGCTCCTGATACTGGCGGAGCCCGCCCTCCATCTCACGCATGGCCCGGCCGATCTCGGCCCTGACCGGTACGGGGGTCTGCTCCCACGCCGCTTTCGCGTCGGCGCTGAACCGCTGCGGGACCTCAAAGGCTCCGGCGTCTGTCTGCGGCTGTGGAGCCTCGGCGCGGGCTTCTGTGACCTTCGCGGCGAAGCGGCCATCAGGCCCGCGAGACGGACCGCTGGTGGGCTGCTCGCTCTCGGCGCCAGCATCATCGCCCAGCCCTGCGAAGGCGCGCTCTATGGCCTCCTGCGCGCTGCCAGACGGCTGCGACGGGGCTTCAGGCATGACGGCGCCTTCACCGGCGGCGCCGGTGTTCTCGATCTCGTCGGTCATGGAGAGGTATCCTTCTGAGGGATCTGCTTAGCAGGTAGGCAGGCCGACGCGGTTGAACGCGCGGCCGATGGCATCCTTGATCTTCGCGCTGTCAGGCTCGCGCTTGCGGGAGACCCGCTCGGTAGGCACATCGTTGCCGATCTCGGTCGCGCCGCGCTCCCGGTAGTGGCGGCGCATGTTGCTCTTGCTGTCGTACATCTCGCCATTCAGCATCGACTGGACGCCGCGCACGCCGCCTTGGCTATCCGAAATGACCACCGGGGTCGCCAGCTGCCCCTGGTTCATCCGGCGCTCGAAGGCCCGGTCCTCGCGCGCCCACTGGCGCGCCTGCCACTCGTCCGCCCGGACCCATGCTTTCGACGCGGCGTCCCACCGGTCCGAGCCGCGCTGGTCGCCGTTGCGGGGGAAGTAGGTCATTCCGCAGGCCTCCCCATCGCCTTCACCTTGGCCTTGCTCTCGGCATCGGCGCGCGCCTCCGCCTGCGCGTGATGCTCGCCTGACCGCTCGAACTCGCGCTCCCGCGCGTCGGCGTCGATCATGGCCGCCTGATCGGCTCTCGCGCCCTCCGCCGCCTTCGCCTCGACTTCCGCCGCCGTCTTCGCGCCCATCACCTGGATTTCGGCGCGGATCTTGTCGATCTGCGCGCGCGTCAACTCGACCTTGGCGCCGGTCTCCTGCTGCCGAATCTGTATCTCAGCGGCGGCGCTCTGAGCCTCAGCCTGAGCGCGGGCGCCTTCAGCCTGCGCCTTCTGGCCTTCCGCCTGTGCCCGAGCCATCTCGGCCTGCGCGTTCATCTGCGCGGCCTGCGGGTCCTCTCCGCCCTGCTGTGGCGGCGGCTGGTAGTTCTTGAACTGGTCGGCTAGTTCGTCAATCGCATCATCCATCTGGCGCCCAGCCCGGAACCCGGAGGCGACGAACCGGATACTCTCCGCGACGAACGCGCCGAGTTGCGGAGCCTGCTGCATCGCTTGAACCCCCTGCGAGAGTAGCGGGGCAAGCGCGGTCATGAACTCGGTGCGCTTCTGCTTCTCCGCGTTCTCGTCCGGCTGGATCGTGCTGTCGGTCTCAATGTCGAGCACGAAGGGGCGAGTCTTCTGGTCCGAAAGAAATTGCCCGATCGCCTCCTGCGTCACCTGCTGTGAAAGCTCCATCAGTTGCGCCTGGACTGGCGCCATCTCCTGCTGGGCCTGCTGCTGGAGCGCCTGGGCCTGCTGCTGCGCGGCCTGCTGGTCCGGGAGCGCGAGCAAACCCTGCATCGCCTTCTGGGCACGCATCCGCGCGGCCTGTGCCTGCTGCTGGAGCGGCGCGGCCCGCTGCTGAATATCGCGCTGCGACGGGATATCATCGACCTGAGCCATCCGCATCAGGTCCGGCACCGAGACATTCTCGGCCATAACTTCGGCCTTCATCCTGGTCAGATCGCGGGCGAGCCGGGCGATCTCGCCCTGCCGCTCCCGCACCCGGATATTGCCGTACTGGCTCTTGAGTTGCTGCGCGCCGAGCGTCTCGTTCGCGTCGGTCGAGCCGCGCATGATATCCGAGATGCCGGTGATCGCGTAGACATCCTCGATCAGCTGGCGCCGCAACTGGAGGCACTGCGTGATCACATTGGCGACCTGCTCGATCGGGAGCCAGACGATGGACTGGTCGAGGCTGCCCGTCCCGAGAGCCGCGAGTGAGGCGACCGGGATCAGTAACGCCCGGTCATCGGCGCTGTCGAACGCGGCCTTGACGGCCTCACCTACATCGTTGTTCCCGGCCGGATATATCCCGCGCAGGCGCAGGGCTTCGGCGAGCTTGCTCACCCGCGCGGTGAGCTCGTTGATCTCCTCGATCTGGTCCTTGTAGTAGACAAAATCCGGGACGGGCGTCAGCGTGCCGCGCTTCAACGTCCCATAGGCCGGGCGCGGGCACGGAAAGAAGCCCGTCAGGTCAAGCCACGGGTCTTTCTCGTCCAGCACGTCCTTCGCGGACTCGTGGACCCATACGACCTTGCTGGCCTCCTTGTCCCAGATCTCCCAGACGCCGGTCTTCTTGCCCGCCTTATGCCCGTCGATCTTGCGTTCCTCGAAGGAGACGCCGGGGGGGACAGATCTGAACCTCTCGGTGAATTCCTTGCGCGAGAGCCAGCCGCGCCGCGCCGCCCAAGGCACCTCGCGCCACTTGCGCGCCGCGCCGTGCCGGAAATCCCGCCGGTCCAGATGCTCCGCGATCGGCACATCGACGCCATCCCGGTCGCCGAGCCTGACCCATACCGCCCCCCGCGCGCAGGTCGCAACATCATCTCGGGCATGCGTGATCGTGTCGTGGAGGTCATCAGCCTCGAAATCGCTGACCAGTGCCCTCTCCAGCAGATCAGCCGCGCGCCGGGCCAGCGGCTTCCGGTCCCGGAACCTCGACGTAACCACGGGGACCGGCGCGCGGCTGTAGATCGTCGGCTTCAGAACCTCCAGGTTCGCCCAGAATATCTGGAACTCGCGATCCGCCGCGCCTTTCGCCAGCGTGTCGAGATCCGAGCAGAGCTTGTCGATATCGTCGCAGACCTGGTGGTAACGCGAATCCGCCCGCTCGGCCTCCTTGAGCATGTCGATGTAACCCGCCGCCGTGCCTTGCGAGGGGTCTGCTGGCGTCTCGGCCATCGCGGCTCCTAAAGTCTGATCCTGCCGCCCCGCTTCGGCGCGGGCGGGCCGGGCAACTGCAGCTGGCCGTGCTTCGGCGCGGGTTGAGGTTTCGCCCGAGTCGCCGTCATCTCGCGATAAGCCAGAGCCAGCATGCGGAATGCATCAGCCGTGTGGCTCGTCCAGTCGTGCCGAGGACGGTCCTTGAACGCCTTCAGCTTCTCGTCGTACTCGGTGCGGTACTGCCGCAGGGCCTCGACCCCATCGGCGCAGCGTTCCTCGTGGAACTTCACACGCGGCAGAACCTGCCGCACCGCGTTGATACCATCCTCAACCGATACGTGCGGCGCGATCCGTGGGCGCCGGCCGAGCTCTACGAGGGTCTCGACCCGCGTCTTGCCGGTGCCGAGTTCCCGCGCACGCGCGTCGTGGGGCACATAGTCAGTGCCGTAGACGTGCCCGCGCGCGTTGAGCTCGGCCACATACCAAGGCAGGGCCTTCCCGCTGCTTTCGATGTGGTCTATGACCCGGATACCTCCGGGGACCGCTTGCCACAGCCAGATCGCAGTGCTGTCCCCGATGCCCAGGTCCCACGCGGTGTGGACCGGGAACAGGTCATCGGCAGGACACTCACCGATCCGGCCCTCTCGCTCCGCCTCCGCGATCAGCCCCCCGTAATAGGCCCCGACGATCGCCGCGTCGAAGCTGCACAGGTACTCCTGGGCGAACTGCTCCGGCGTCATCATGCCTCGCGCGTCGTAGAGCTCGCTTTCGTCGAGCAGCCCGCTTTCGTCAGCACGGAGCGACATGGAATACCAGTCGTCCGAGGCTTTCGCGACCTCAAACATCTGGAAGAAGTCGTTGCGCCCCTTTGGGGTGCCGATGAATACAGCCCAGCCGCGCCGGTCGCTGAGCGCGGGCCGGATCACTTCGGGCCACGCCCTCGGGTCCATGTCCGCGTACTCGTCGAGCACGATCCCGTCGAGGAACAGGCCGCGCAGGCGATCGTAGTTGTCCGCGCCATAGAGCCTCACCCGCGCGCCGTTCGGCAGGTCGAGCCGGAGCTCGCTCTCGTTGATCTGAGCCCCCGGAATCCGGGCGCCAAGGTCCTTGACGTAGAGCCAAGCCACGTCCTTCGCCTGAGTGTAGAACGGCGCGACATAGGCGAAGCGAGGATGCGGCTTAGTGCAGCGGAGCGCCGCGTCGATCAGATCGGCGACGCAGGCGACAGTCTTGCCCGCTCGTCGGTGGCAGACGAGACAGGCCCACCGCTCGCGCCGCATGTGGAAGCCGATGAACGCCCCTCGGGGCTCGTAGCCCAAGGTGACAGTGGCCATCACACATCGGCGCGGGGGACACCCGTAACGATGGTGAGGCGCACCGGCCCATCGTCGGCGCCGGCCACCTGCATCGGGAGCACCTTGCCGAGTAGGCTCAAGAACGGGCCAGGGTTCTCGATCGCCTGGAGCTTGAGGTACCCGACGAGTCCACCCTCACCCCCGGCATCGCCCGCCGCCTGAAGGATCGCATCCTTGAGCAGCGCGGTCGTCTTGTTCGGGCCGCGCTTGTTGCCGGGGCGCAGGTTCGCTCGGCGCGGGTCATCGGGGTCCATCGCCATATTGCCGAATTACGCTGCCGGTCTGAGCGGTCAGCGCCTCCTGATGTGTGATCCTCTGGCGTGCGAAAACGACAAAGCCCGCGAGCGTTTCCGTCTCGGGCGCAGTTCTCCGATTTTCTGGCGAAAGCCTATCGAAATGGCCGTTTTGTTGCAAGGGGTTTTCGCGCATCACCCTCCGCTCCGATCACCTCATCCGCCATGTCCGTCATAGCCCTCCCCTTGGCGCGGCTCAACTGGAACCGCGACAGCCCGAATTGCGCCTTGATCTTCCGAGGCGGGGCGCCGAGCGCGTAGGCGTAGACCGCCCGCCGAAGCCTCCGCCTGTCGCCCGAGAGCGCGAGCGCGGCCCGGTGGAACAGATCCAGCGTGATCTCCGCGTGGCTGTGCTGCTCCGCGGTCCATTGATGCCGTGGGGCGCGGCCATACATCTGCGTCACGGTCAACCCTTCCTCGAAGGCGAAGACGGCGCGCTGCCATTCCGTCACGGTCTCCCGGGCCTCGGGCATGACGGAGCGGGAGCCGTGGCCGGGCCGAGGCGGCGCGGGCCATGACCGACTGACCTGAGCTGCCTCCCGGAGTAATGCCCACATGACGCCGACCCGGCCATCCGCTTCCCGCGCATCGCCGCTCTCGACCATGAGGTGCATCCCCCGCTCCAGCCATCGGTCTCGCAATGCCTGGCTCAGCAAACCATCCTGGATCACTCCCCGTCCTCCCCGATGCGCCCCGGCCCCTCGCCGTCCACGGGCTCGTCATCCTGCCGTTGCCGCTCCAATTCATGCGCCTCTCGCCGTGATCGGGCGTCGCGCGCCGCGTCGATCAGGTGCTGGCGGGGGTGCGGGGAGGTCATGAGTGGTTCGCCTTCCGCCGTCAGACCGACCAGATCGCGATCCGCCATCCGCATGGCGCCGAGGATCGACCACGCGCCGATAAGCCCCTTGATCACGAACCCGGACTTCCTGTCGTGGTCCATCGTCACCAGCACGGCCGTCTGGAGTTGCCCGGACCGCGCCCGTTCCAGCGCGGCTTCCAGCATCTCGATCACATCATCGCGGGGCGCGGCTGCGGATGGCTCCGGGCCGCCGCGAAATGAAACGATGCGGTCGGTCATCCCCGATCCTCCCTGTAGACGGCGACGGTGAGCGCCGCGACGATGCGGCCCCATGCCATGGCGCGGCGGATCAGCGCGCGCGCGGGTAGGGGCTGGGGTTGCTGCGGTGCGTCAGTCATTCATCTTCCTCTACCACATCCTCATCCAGATCGAGCTGGACCCGATGCTTGAGCCGAGTGATCGCCGCGAGCTCGCGCAGGCGGTCGATTCCGTAGGCCATGAGCATGATGGCTGACCCGTCTCGGGTAGCCCCTGCGAAGTGGCCCCCGGTGAGTTCGCCTGACTTCGCGCGGGCGAGCGCGCCTTCGAGCTTCTTGACCAACTCCGCGTTGACCTCGGGCCGGAACTCGACGGATCGGATGTTAGTCATCCTCGCTCCCCTGATCTCTCTCGATTGCGTAGAGCGCGATCAGCGCGATGAGCGCGATTATGGGCCAGATGAGCAGGGTCATGCCTCGTCCTCGGCTTTGGCGCCCGGAAATGTGGCGATCCCCCACACCACCTCAGAGCCCCTGAGCGGCTCACTGACGGGCGTTGGCGCTTCAACGTCGCGTGACGCCGGATTTCCCCCTTGCGCGCCTGTAGCCCCCCTCGCAGGGGCTCCACGGCACCACAGCGGCACTCGGCTCGTGGAAGGCCAGCCGCGCGCGGCGCGCTCGTCCTCCGTCATTGCACCATCCTCCCGTCGCGCAGCACATCCTCGGCCGCTTCCCGGACGAGGTTGTGGGCCTCGGCGAACATGCCTGCGACGGCCTTGATGCTCGGGCTGTCGAGCAGCCGGTGAACCCCGACCTCGGAAGCGTCGCTCTCGTCCTCGATTGCGACGAGCAGGATGCCTTCCAGCCGTCCGTCCCTCGCGGCGGCGGCGAGGTCTTCGAGCAGCTCTGCGATTTCGTGGTCCGGCATGCCGGTCATTCCACGTCCTCCCTCTGCGCGTCTGCCGGCAGCGCGATGGCCGAGAACACGTTCCGCCGCCTGAACTCCGCGACGGCTGCCTCCAGCGCGGCGGCCATGCGGTGCGCGTTCGGCAGGTTGGCGTTGGCGAACCATGCGTCGAGGGCGGCGGCGTTGACGGGGCTGTCGGGCGCGATCATGCGGTTCTCCTCAAAACGGGATGTCATCGTCGGGCATCGGGCCGGTGGGTTTTCGGAACTCCACGATCTCAGCCTCCGCCGGGAACGCGTCCTTGACGGCTGCGAGGATCGGGTTCTGTCCGCGCGCGGCCTGGAGCAGCATGCCGATCTCGCGCAGGGTGTGGAGCGTGATACCGGGGTGCTGTTCCCCGGCTTTTTTCCAGAGCAGTTCATCGACCAGAATTCCGAACCGGTCGCCGTTGTCCATTTCGATGATGACGACGCGCGGGTCTGGCGGCGTGTGGGTCTTGCGGGCTTCGGCGTCCATGGCGTTGAGACCGCGCATGCAGGCGGAGGCGCGATCCACGGCGCGGTCGATATCCACGGCGCTGATTGCTTCGTTGAGGCTGGCGAGCGTGCGGCCGTACTTGGCTGCCATCTCGGCGGGGACGTAGGAGGCGAGCATACCGACGCCCCAGGTCCGATCCATTTCGGTGGCGAGGCGGTCGAACGGCGCGATGGCGTGGTCGATCGCCAACTCGGCCCGGGGCACCTGCCCATGGATTAGCACGTCGTGTTTTCGTTTGAAGGCTGGGCGTCCCATCAGATCATCTTCCTCCGTCCAAACCGCATCGTATCGTTCCGGGTACCACCTCGCCGCCGGTCCTAAAGGACCGTGCGGATGCGGTACGGGGATGGTCGCGTTCCGGTTTTTCCAACCCGGAACGTTCCGGTTTTTTATTAATGATTTCAATTACATAAGCCTGGTACGGCAAGGGCATCGTTCCGGGCGGAACGGGCGGAACGGCAAAACCGGAACGATTTTGGCTTAAGTCTATGTTTTTATTGAAATAAATGGCAAACCGTTCCGGTTTTCCGAAATGCCAGATTTTTCGTGCCTGCCGTTCCGGTTTTTTCTCAATGATTTCAATGGGGCCGTTCCGGTCGCCGTTCCGGTAGTTCACCCTTAAACTATCGGAACGGCAAGGCGCGGCGCGGAAATTGTATCCCATTGTTTTTATTACATAAAAACCGGAACGTTCCGGAACGTTCCACCCGGAACGGCAAATCATGCCTCGTCCTCCGCGAATCCCTGGCCGGATTGGATCATCTCGACGGCTTTTTTGCCGTCCGCCGTCAGTTCCCAGTTCGTTCGGAACCGCTTGATCATCTTTTGCCGCACCAGCCGGTTGAGAAGCCGGTTCATGCTGGCCTTCATCGCGCCGCCCGCGCCTATGAGTCCGATCTCGACGCAGCGGTCGGAGACCGACTGAGCCGGGTGTTTGGCGATGTTCAGGAGCAGCCTGTCTTCGCGGCTCAGCGTGTCCCGGATGATCTGCTGGGCGCGCAATTCCATGAGCGGCTTCGCCATGATGGTCGGCATGACGCGGCCGTTCTTGTCGTGGATCGCCGCGCATTCGTACCGCTGCAATTCCAGTCGGACGGGTTCGAATTCGGGGCCGCGATGCTTCCCCTGCCAGTGGAAGGTGACGATGCTTTCCTCGTTCCAGAGTGTCAGGTTGCCATCGACTTCATTGAGCAGGGACGATCCGCCCTTTGGCGTCAGGTTCTGCTTCGTAGCGTTTTTGACCGGGTGCGCCGGCATGACGACAGCGGGCTTGGAGGGCAGTTCGGAGAGCTTCCTGACGACCCGCGCGAAGTCGAGCGCCTGGGCGTTGCTGTTCTCGTCGTCGCCGTCGAAATAGGCCGCGAACGTGTCCACGACGACCATGGTCAGATCGGGAAGCGCGGCGGCTACCGCCCGCAACTGTTCCATGTCCTTCCGGATCGAGAATGTCCCAGCGATGAAATGGAGGCGACATTTCGACGGGTCGATTCCGAAGAATTCCATGGTCGCGATGACGCGGGCGCGCACATCGTCCGGGTTCTCACCGGCCATGAAGATCACGTCGCCATGCTCGATTTCGAGACCGCAGAAGTCGATCCCGGTGGCGATTGCCATGGCGGCGTAGAGCATGACGGCGGTCTTGCCGCTACCCGTGGGCGCGGTCAGGGTATAGACCCGGCCGCGCTGCACGATGCCGTCCAGGACGTATTCCGGCGCCACGAAATCAGCGGTGAACGCGGCGGCTGATTGCAGCTGCCATGCCCGGGGTTTCTTTTCCTCTGACGCGGACGCCCCCCAATCGTCGTCCGCTTCTTCGGGTCCGGAGGCGAAGTCGAAATTCGGGGTAGGTCTTGGCTTCTCCCGGCGTAGGTCCGCGCCGTTCTGTTTGGCCATGTGCAGGACACTGCGATAGCTGACGCCCTTCCCGGCCTCGAAGCTGCGCCACTTCGCCTCGACTTCGTGCGGGCTGTAGTGGGGATAGTCCGACGACCAGTCCTTCGCGACGTTGAGCCCTTCGATGGAGCCAGCGAAGAAGTCGTGGATACCCATGAGGCAGCTTAGCCATTCATCATAGGCGAGGTTCGACGGGATGTGCCGCAGCGCCGCTACGAACGCGGGGGGGTCCATCTTCTCGTCGGTGGCGAGTGTCTGGCGCGGGGAATAGAGGCCGAGGTCGATGATCTTCGGATCGGCGACGCCGGCCCATTTTTGGATCAGGTTGTCGGCCCAGTCGCGGAATTGCGTGATATCTTCCAGTTTCGCTTCCGGGAGGCTTTCGCGCGGGGTGGCCCATAGCTCACCGCGAGGCCATGTGTACGGCCGCCCGGTGGCGGGATGCTTGCCGTATGCGACGATTTGCCGGGTGACGGATCGCACGTCCAGTTGCGCTGTCAGGCCGCCCCGCTCGTATTTTCGCGTTCCCCGGACCTTGAAGCCGGGTTCCTCCATTCGCAGGAAGATCGCGGATTTCGGCGCCTCGCCAATGCGCTCCAACGCATGGGGAAAGCGGCGAATGGCTTCGGTGACGATCTGCCGGGACAGTTCGGCGTCGTAAACGTCTATGTCGAGCGCCAGGACGTTCTTGTGCAGCACGCCGACGAGCATGCCGTTTTCGGTGAAGTAGTCGGGAACCTGCTCGGCTGTCAGGTGCAGGTCGGTCCAGCCCTCGATTGTAGGGCCTTTGCTGCCGAGCGGGATAGGCACCGGCAGGTATCCCAACTCGCAAAGCCGTTGGGCGCACCTCTGGATGTTCTCCGGTTTTTCGAAGCGCTCGGGCACCATTGCATTCCCTGCTCGTTTTGAGGCTGTCTGGTGGCGCGGCCCCTAAGGGCCGTGCCGTTTGTCAGTGGAGCCCTTAAAATTCCGAGCTGTCCGCAGGCATCGGCGACGGGGCGGCCGTCGCAACCGGCTGCTCCGTCTTTTCCTCGACCGCGATACCCGCCGCCGCGCCGTCTTTCAGGCAGTCGGGGCGGTCCACCCACTTGACGATTTCGAGCGTAGGGGTGGTGGTCGAACCCCGCGCGAACCGCTCGGTCTTGACGCCGACCATCCGGACGAGCGGCAGCTTGTCATGATCGCTCGGGCCGGCCTGGATGGCGGGGACGAGGGCGACGAAGGCGTTCCACGCGCCGGTTCCGGCTTGCTCCCAGGACGCCGCTTCGGTCTTGCTGGCGGCGCAGCGGATGGAGAAGCCCTTCTTCCAGTCGTCGCCCGGCTTCGGCTGGTAGGAATTGAGCGTCGGGTTCCACCTCCACTCGGGAGCGACCCCGACCACGCCATCGGAGCGGGACCAGCCGGTCCGCATGGTGCGAATGTCGAGCACGACGCCCGTTTCGAACCCCTTGAAGTCGGACTTCCCGTTCGTGTCACGCAGGAGGAACTTCTCCTTCTGCGCGGACCACTGGATCCACGGACCCTGCGAACCTTCATTGCCAGCGTCAAAATCGAAAGCCATTTTCAGTTTTCCTTGCCTTGCTTGTCAGCGACCGAACCGGGCCGCGCGGATTACGGGGTTGGCGCCCCGAATTCTTCGGTCAGAACGGCTTCGTTGCCTGACCAGTAGAAACTGCTGTCACCGACGGGCACGATCGCGCGCATCTGGTCGCGATCGAGCGCTGCGAGGAACGCTTCGAGACGCGACGTTTGCCATTTGACGCGCGCCAGGATCGACGCCACGTCGCCGTCCGCGAGCAGCGCGGATTTCGACGGGGAGACGTAGAGGAACTCGACCGATGAATTGCCCATGGCGCGGGCGTAGATCGCGCGCTGGAGCTGGTGCCCGGGCGTCATTCTCGACGGCATCCGCAGCGTTGATTTTATGTCGATGACGCGGCCGTGCTGCGGATAGAACAGGTCGAGATACCCGATGAAGGGGATCTTGAAGCTTCCGCAGTTGCAGATCAGTTCGACTTTGTTCTGTCCTTCCTCCGGGAATTCCGGAGCGCCGAGCGGGGCGACGACCTTGAGCGCCTGTTCGACCATCGGTGCGATCACGTCGCGTTCCTTCGTCGTGCGCTCGTCGGCCATGAAGAACCTGCCGTCGAACCGCCGCGTCGCCGCGTTGATCGCGGCTTCGGCGGTCTGGCCCTTCGCGACCACGGCGACCACGGCGTCTTCGACGGCGACGCCGCGCGCCATCGCGGCGGATTGAGCGCCGCGCCGTCCGAATATCTTCTCGGCGACCCACAGGGCCGGCGCATTGATCCAGAGGTTGAGACTGGACGGCGACAGGTGCGTGATGCCGTGGCGGTCGAAGCCGCTCCCCGCCTGGGTGGACACTCCCGTGGACGTCTCGCGATCCGGGGATGAGGGGGGTGAGGCAGGATCGCGCGCGGGAGTGCCCGCCGAGACGGGCGTGTGCTTGGTCATTTCATCACCTCGGCGCCGTAGAGGGCGATCAGGGCGGCTTCCGCGAGGCCGTCCTGTGATTTCTTGCCCCACTGGTGGGCGTCGGCGGGGAATGCCTCGGAGGCACGCTCCCGGCTGCGGTCCTTCGACGCGCTGAGGCCCATACGTGCCTTCCAGACACTCGGCGGAACGTCCCGTGTCGGGATGGACAGCCATTGGAGCGCACCGCGCAGGATGCCGTAGGCCTCCGCGATCTTCACGGCGTTCTTGATGCCTATCATCTGCGGATAGTACGGGCGCTCGACCACGGCTCGCTTGACCGGAGGCATGCTCGCCAGGAGGTCATGCAGGGCGGATGTGGTGTCTGGCATGGGATGGCACGTCACGCGCATCTCGGCCGTGTCGAGCAGGGCGACCGCCCCCTTCCGGCCCGGATCTACGCCGATGATCATCACGCCTCGCCCTCCGTCGCCATTTCCCCGGCCAGCGCCGAATAGGCGGCGGCGTCCACGTAGCTATCCGCGTGCGTCGGGGATGCTTTCGCGCGGGCGAGTTTGAGCAGCCCCATCATGACGGCCACATCGGCGGCGCTGACGGGGTGGTCGAGATGCGCGGACCAGTAGGCTGCGATCCTGCCGTGCATGGCACGGGCATCGCCGTAGGTATCTTGCCGCGATCCGGTGAGCAGGCTGGAGGCTTCATCGAGGATTTCGGTGCGCGTCGTCACAACTGCCCCTCCGCCTTAAGGCGCTTCTTGTCGGCGCGTGCCTGCGTGGTGGAGATGCCGAGCGCGGAGGCGACCGTTTCGAGCGTGGCCCCATCCCGGAACATCGGCAGGGCCTCGCGCCGCCTGATCGTGGCGGCCGCCGCTCGGTTAGCGTTGGAGACGGCGCATGCCCGCCTCCGCGCCTCAGCCACCCGGCGCGCCTCGGCCATCATCTCCGACGTTTCGGCATCCAGGCTATAGGTGCTCGGCGGGCAGATCGTGACGCCGTTGGCCTCGATGTGCGCCGCGACGAGCGCGGCGTCCGTCGCGGAGAGGCGGTTGCGCGGGTGGAACAGCATCAGGATTACATCCCCAACGCTTGCTTGTAGATTTCGAGGATGGCCTCGGCTTCCTGGACTTCGTCGGGCCGCTTCTTTCGGAGCGCGATCAGCCGGCGCAGAACGGTGGTGTCGTAGCCCCGCGCCTTCGCCTCGGCCATGACCTCCTTCTGATGCTCGGCGATGCGCTCCTTTTCCTCCGCTAGGCGCTCGAAGCGCTCTACTAACTGGCGAAGTGCGCTCGCGGTGACGCGGTAGGTCTGGTCTTCGGAATGGTCCTGGTCTTCGGTTGTCATTTCAGCCCTCATTCTGAGATTGGTTGCCGGGGTTTCGCCCCCGGCCGGCGCTCGCTGGACGAATTCCACGGAGCGGGACGTGCCCCCCACCTCGGGTCCGTGGTTGACGCTTTCGCGCATCCGTCCGTCGCAGCCTCGAAGCGCGGCTGAGAAAGGAGTCCCGAGGCGGTGTTCCAATTTCAGAGACCGATCGCGTGCCCGAGTTCACGCAGGCGGCGCGCGGCGTTCGCGGCCCATACCTGACCGATGGTCATGAGGTGCGTAGCGGCGAGCATTTCGCGCCTGTAGATCCATCGACGGATTTTCCCGTTCGGCATGGTGTTCATCCTGCTTTGTTGAGGTACTTCTTCGCTACGGCGGCGAACCGCGTGTCGTAGATGATTTTCGTGGCCTTTTCGCCGCCGGGCGCGCTGATTTCGTTGAGGTAATTCAACGCCTGCTGATGCGAGCAGTTGAAGTACTTGGCGATTTCGAGCGGGTCGTCTCCGAATGCCTCGCGGAGCAGTGCCGCGAAATTTCTTTTAAAATGGATTTTATAAGACATTACTCAGGAACCCTTGCTACGATTGCACTTGTGAAGGGTGCAGATCAGGTTCGGTCTCGGAGTGACGAGTATTGTGAGGGGTGGTCGAGGCCGAAGGGCTGGCGTCAGGTGCGGCGCCAGCCCGCCTTGCCCGGCGGATGCCGTAGCGGGCCATCGCGTCGCGAACCGACGACTGCGAAATTCCGAGGATCGCCGCCATGGCGCGCTGCGTCATCCCGGCCTCAGCCATGCGCCTCATGTACCCTATCCGGTTGTAGTCCGGGCTCGGCCCCGGTGGGCGCGTCAGCATCCCCTGCCGCCGCATGAACCGGCTTACCGCCATCTGCGAGACGCCCAGTTCAGCCCCGATGGCCGCCTGCGACAGCCCGGCCCGGTAGAGCTGCCTGACTGTCTCCGCGTCGGTTTCGGTGAGGGTGTTCATGCGGCGGCCCCACCATGCTGAACGAGATCGAGGCGGCCGATGGCGAAAAACGCATCATCCCGGGTGTAACCGGCCTGTTTCAGCGTGTCGTAGTCGGCGCGCTCGGCCTCCGTCAGCAGGACGAGAGGGTTAAACTCCGGGTCCGCGTTCAGCGCCTTCATCCGCTCACGGTTCCGCTCACGGTGCGCGGCGGCGAACTCCGGGTCCGCGTTCAGCGCCTTCATCCGCTCACGGCTCGCGGCGGCGAACTCCGGGTCCGCGTGCAGCGCCTTCATCCGCTCACGGCTCCGCTCACGGTTCGCGGCGGCGAACTCCGGGTCCGCGTTCAGCGCCTTCATCCTGAGCCTGCGTCCATCGACGCCCGCCTCGCGCGCCACGTCCTTGGCGCGCTCCCCGGCGCGGACGCGGGCGATCAGGGCGGGCCAGTCGGAGGCGGAGGGGGGGCTCATGCGGTGTCTCCGCGACGACGATCCGCCATGAACCGGCGCACCGCGTCAGCGGTCTCGATAACCACGGACCTCGGCTTCCCGTTCTTGCGGGTTTGTCTGAGCCTCGGGACCAGTTCCGAGTTCCCGACAGCGGCTTTCCCGAAATATTGCTCGCCCATCCCCGTTTCCGCGAGGAAGGCGTCGATCTCGGACAGGAGGGATGGTTTCTTGCTCATAGCGGGGAGTATTATCCTCTTTAGAGGACAAGTCAAGCGCCCGCTATCAAGTGCGTGCGGTGCCCGCGAAAAAGGAGCACCGTCCCCGCCATGACGCCGCGAGTAGAATCATGGCGGGATCGGTTAAGGATCGCCGTCGAGCAGTCGGGGAAGTCGCAGAGAGCGATTTCCAAAGCCGCAGGTATGGGTGCGGGCTACATCAATTCCCTATTGAGTGAGGGGAAGACCCCGACAATCGATAATGCGATTGCGATCTGCGAGCAGCTGAATATCAGCCTGTCATACCTGCTTTACGGCTTCGAGATGAACCCGAAGACGGAGGAGGTCCTTCGCCTCCTTGAGGCGCACCCTGGCGCGCGCGACGGGATTCTTCAGATACTGCGATCCCAGGAATCCGGCGAATCGCGGTAAGCTTTTCCGACAGGCTGGCATCACACATCCCATCCAGGATGGATGTGAGATCATCTATCGTCATTTGGTTGTCGATGGCAGGCACTAGCTGATCCTCACCCCGTTAGCCTTATTCTTATGCGTGTATGTGGTGACCTGCCCCCCGGTGGTCCCTCGCTCATGACGCGAGTCCGCAGGTTGGATTTCGGTATTGGTCTTCGCCGGATTTCACAAGCGCGCCGGGCGCGGAGCCCTCAGCCAGCTC
>NZ_JBKQWU010000067.1:0-16072 GCF_047275745.1 Amaricoccus sp. W119
TGGGCCAGGGGCATCGCCGAGAAGACCGGTCCCCGGAAGGCCAAGGTGGCACTGGCACGAAAGCTCGCGGTGACGCTCCATGCGATGTGGCGCGCGGGGGCTCCCTTCGAGGAGCGTGCCACGGCGTCGTGATCACTCGACTTCGTCGCTGATCCTCAGCGGCGCGGAATGCGTCCTGCCGGGACGCGCGGAGAGGATGATATCGCTCCCTGGGATGCGGCGACGACCGCGCACACCATTTCGATCCATCCCGACCCTGAACGCAAACATGCGGCGCCACGATGCGACCGCGGAGAGAATCCTGGAGCCCGGCACGCATCAACGCTCCAATCGTNGCGCACACCATTTCGATCCATCCCGACCCTGAACGCAAACATGCGGCGCCACGATGCGACCGCGGAGAGAATCCTGGAGCCCGGCACGCATCAACGCTCCAATCGTGGCATCAGCGCTTGACCAACGCGATTAGAGAAACTCCCGGGACACGACCCCCACCTCACTCGCCACACGCGTCAGCGGCCAGCCGCTACCCTCCAGCAGCCCCACCGCTTCCCGTTTGAACTCCGGAGAGAGCTCGCGCCTCTCTTCGCCATAGACACCTTCGTGTCCCCGACGAAGTTGTGCGGATGGGCCGCTGAGCAGGGCTTCAGTACACGGGATGCCGTGCCCGATCCCGGCGGCCGCGATCGGGTGCTCGACATGAAGCGCATGCGTGTGCTCCCGGCTCTGACCGGACAGAGCACGCGCCCGGGTCGCCGGATCGTCCGGTTACATCGCGGCCTCCCTTCATTCCCGCGCGGCTGGCGCCGCGTAGCGCCGCCGGGTCGGGATCAGGGCATGCCCCGATATGCCATCGCGAGTTTAAGAAGTTGCCATTCGGCGCGGAATCAGTAGGTTGGCGCGCGGGGGGCTTCCTGGGCATCGGAGCCGCTCTCGTGGATGGTTCCTCCGAGGCCGCCTGCGGACCGTTCCCGGGATCGCGCCCATCGGCGGGTGATTAGCTCAGTTGGTAGAGCGTCTCGTTTACACCGAGAATGTCGGCGGTTCGAGCCCGTCATCACCCACCAACATCAATGACTTAGGTCTCGACGCCGGTGTTCCCGATCCGGCCCGGGCTCAGTCCGTCAATCCGAGCCAGGCGGGCAGAGCGCCGATGTCGGGCAGGATCGCATCCGCGTGGGGTGCGAGATCCTCGGCGCTCGCGAGGCCGGTCAGGACGCCGACCGTCGTCATGCCGGCCGCGCGGCCACTCGTCAGATCGTGCAGGCTGTCGCCGATCATCACGCAACTCCCTGGCGGGATGCCGGTCGCCTCCGAGAAGGCGAGCAGCATCCCGGGCGTGGGCTTGGCACCATGGCCGCTGTCGTAGCCCGCGATGAAGGCGAAACGGTCGAGCACGCCGGCGCGTTCGAGATGCGCGCGCGCCGGTTCCTCCGAATCGTTGGTCGCGACGCCGAGGACCAGTCCCGCCGCCGTGAGCCGGTCGAGAAGCGCTGCGAGCGGCGCGGCCTCGATCTGCGGCGCGGCGGCGGTCGAGCAAGCGATATGGCGCCGGAGCGGCGCCTCGCCGAAATCCGGCCGGACACCGAGCGCGGCCTCGACGACGAAATCCATGGTTCCGGCGATGACCGGGCTCGACTTCAGGAACCGCCGGTTCCCGAGTTCGTAGCCGAGCCTTTCGGCCAGGGCCGCGGCGCGGGCCGGATCGCCCTCGGCGATGCCAAGGATGAAGCCGTGACACCAGGCCGACCAGGTGGCGTTGAAATCGAACAGGGTCCCGTCCTTGTCGAAGATGAGACCCCTGACGCGCTCGCGCATGCGCTTTCCTCCGAGGCGAGCGGCGCGCGGCCGCTCCGGATCGCGTCTTAGCCGCCCCGGTCGCGCGGCGGAAGGCCGCTTCAGGTCCGGTTCGGCAGATCGCCCCCGGGCAGCAGGGCGCGCGCGCGGGCAGGCGCGGTCGGCGGCGTGCCGGTCTCGCCGCAGAAGGCGAGCAGCATCGCCTCGTCACCGAGCAGGAAATCGAGCACGAAGCCGAGGAACTCCGGATCGGCGATCCGGCCGCGCAGATCCGCCGGGTCGATCCCGCTCGCACCGAGGAAGGCGCCCAGCGCCTCGGGCTCTCCCGCGAGCCAGATCAGCGCGCCGCGCGCGAGGTCGGCGGCGCCTTCGGGTCCCATCTTTTCCACCTCCCGCCCCCCGTGTCCACGACGCCCGCTAAACCATTCATTAACAACTTCGGCAATAGGTTCGGGAACTGGAAGCGCAGGGCCGGAGGGACGGCCCCAGAGGGGAAAACGAATGTCGGGTCGTGTCCTCGTCGTCGATGATGTCGCCACCAACCGGCTTCTCCTCCGCGCGAAGCTGTCCGCCGCCTATTACGATGTCGTTGTCGCCGAGGACGGCCCCCGGGCGCTCGAACTTGCGCGCTCGGAACAGCCCGACATGGTGATGCTCGACGTGATGATGCCGGAGATGGACGGCTTCACCGTCTGCGCGCGGCTGAAGGCCGATCCGGAGACCGCGCATATTCCCGTGATCATGGTGACCGCGCTCGACACCGCCGAGGAGCGCATTCGCGGGCTCGAGGCCGGGGCGGACGATTTCCTGTCTAAGCCCTTCAATGACCTCGCGCTTTTCGCGCGCGTCCGCAGCCTGATGCGGATGAAGATGATGTTCGACGAGCTGCGCCTGCGCGATCTCACCTCGCGCGAACTCGGTCTCGCCGAGCTCATGCCGGATCAGGAGATCGAGGCGGAGCCGAGCGGGCCGATCCTGATCGCGCCGCCCGACCACGGGAAGGGGAGCATTCTCGCTTCGGCGCTGAGCGAGCGGCTGGCGATCACGACCATCGTCACGAGCTCGGAACGCGAGGCACTGAACCTGTCGCGGCTCGAACTCCCCGACTGTTTCATCGTCTACCAGACGCTGATGGAGGGCGGCGACGGGCTGCGCCTCGTCTCGGCGCTCAGGGCGCGGCCGGAGACGCGGCAATCCGCGGTGATCTTCGTCGTGGAGAACGGCGACGTGGGCACGGCGGCGAAGGGGCTCGACCTTGGCGCGAGCGACTATATCGAGGCGCCCTTCGACGTGAACGAGCTCATCACCCGGATACGCTCGCAGCTTCGGCGCAAGCGCTATTCCGACCGGCTGCGGACCAACGTCCGCAACGGGCTGAAGCTCGCGGCGATCGATCCGCTGACGGGGATCTACAACCGCCGCTACGCGAGTCAGCACATGAACCGGGTGATGGACCGCGCGCGAGAGACCGGCGGCGTCTTCGCGGTGATGATGATCGACCTCGACAAGTTCAAGGGGATCAACGACCGCTACGGCCATGACGCGGGCGACGCGGTGCTGCGCGAATTCTCCCGGCGCCTGCAGGAGAACATTCGGGGCGTCGATCTCGTCGCGCGGTTCGGTGGCGAGGAGTTCTTCGTCGCGATGCCCGATGTCGATGTCTCCGCCGCCGGCCACGCCGCGGAACGCATCCGGCGCGCGATCGAGCATGCGCCGGTGCGCCTGCCGGGGCAGGCGGGCGAGGTGCGCGTCACGGTCAGCATCGGCGTCGCGGTGGCGGGCGCCTGCGAAGTTGATCCCGAGGCGATCATCAAACGCGCGGACAGCGCGCTCTATCGCTCGAAACAGGGTGGCCGCAACCGCGTGAGTTTCTTCGCGCAGGCCGCCTGACGGGAGGTCCGCCGGGACGGCTCTACCGGGGCGGTGGATGATCGCCCTTGCCGCCCTTGTCGCGCTTGCGGAGCGCCTCGGCGAAGGCGATCCGGTCCTCGGGCGGCATGCGGTCGATCTGGTCCAGGAGCAGCCGTGTGCCCCTTTGGGCGAGCGTATCCAGGATGCGCGGTTCCCGCGTGATCACCTCCGCCACCGCGAGCGGATCGTAGGGCTCGGCCGTCAGCGCGTCGGCGAGCGCGCCGCGCTGGCCGCGCAGCGCATCGCGCGGGCCGATCCAGTCCCGCCGGCTTTCGCGCAGCGCCCGTGCGAGGTCGTCGCGATAGGGTTCCGGCAGCGCGCGCCCATAGCCCCAGAGACCGGCCGGCGGGCCGTCCGGTCCCTTCAGAAGCGCCCCGGCGATCACGCCCGCGAGCGCGAGATTGAGGCAGAGCGAGCCGATCAGCACCCAGCGCCAGGGCGCGCGGGGCAGTCTCGTCGTCGGTGGCGGGCTGTCGGCCATTCGGTCCTACTCTATTGCTCCAGCGCGGCGAGGTCGTAGAAGCCGCTCACATTGTCCGAGACGGTGGCGTTCGCGGCGGTGTCGAACGCATCGGTCGGCAGTTGCCCGTACCCATTGGCGCCGATCAGGAATCCGATGAGCGCGCAGGCGGTCAGCGCCGCGCCCCCGCGCCAGCCGCCGACCAGCGCGGAAAGCGCGTGCCAGAGACCGCCGGTCGCGGTGAGCGCCGATGGCGGCTCATGCGCGGTCCCGGCGGCTTCGGCCGTCGCGCGCCCGGCCGAGACCTCGGCCGCGTCCGCGAGCACGGCGGAGAGAAACGCGGCCGAGGGCCCCTGCTCGTCCCGCGCCGCGTGGAAGAAGGCTTCGAGCGCTTCCGCCTCCCGTGCCGCGTCCGCCGGGGTCGCGGGCGGGGTCGCCTTCTGGGTCGGGTCCGGCGCCATGCTCGGGGCCGCGTTCGGGCGGTCGTCATCCATGTCGTTCATCCTCCCGCCGTTCATGCTGTCATCCCCCCGCCCTTGCCTCAGTCATCGGCGAAACCGAGTTCGGCCCGCCTCGGCATCAGCCGTTCGGCGAGCGCACGGCGGCCGCGCGCCAGCAGGCTTTCGACCGCGTCGACGCTCAGCCCGAGGATCTCGGCGATCTCGATGTTCGAACGCTCCTCCATGTGGCGGAGCACGATCGCGAGGCGCTGCCGGTCGGGCAATCGGCCGAGCGCCGCCCGGAGCGCGCCCGCGCGGTCGCGCGCCTCGAGCCCGTCCTGCGCCGAAGCCGCCCCGTCCGCCACCTCGGGCACCCCGTCCAGCCCGTGCTCGCGGCGGCGCCGCAGCCGATCGACGCAGAGATTGCTCGCGACCCGGTAGAGCCAGGTCGAGAGCCGCGCCTCCTCGCGCCAGTCCGGGGCGACCTTCCACATCCTGAGCAGCGTCTCCTGCGCCACGTCCTCCGCCTCGGCCGCGTCGCCGAGCATGCGGCGCGCGAGCGCGAGCACCCGGGGCGCATGCCGGAATGTCAGCGCACGCGCCGCCGACTGCTCGCCCGCGGCGTAGCGGGCGAGCAGTTCGGCGTCGGAAGTCCCAGTTTCACCGTCGAGGGGCATCATGGTCCCGCGGTTGCCTTGGCCTGTTCGTGAGGATGGGTCATCGCTGCCCCACCCTTAATCGCTTGGCGCGTATCCGAAAACCCTCAACCGCGCGGATCGCCTCCCCGATCGTCACCGCGACCGTCACCCGGCCCGCCATCTTCGCCATGCGGATGACGGTGCGGCTTGCCCTTCGGCGCGGCCTCGGCCTGGCTGATCGACCCGTCGTGATCCCTGTCGAGCTTCGCGACGACCGCGTTCACCTGCCGGTCGGCGAAGTCACGGATCTGGAACTGGCCGGCATCGCTCGCGCCCATGAAGGCGATCAGCCGGTCGGCGCGCATCTCGGCCGGGTTCGGCGCGAACACATTGGTGACCTGGTCGCGCGGTCCGGGCAGGGCGGCGATGAGCTCGTCGCGGTCAAACGCGCCGTCGCCGTTGCCATCGGCCCCGGCGAGCCGACCCGCCGCCCGCTCGGAAAGCTCCTCGCGCGTGAGCACGCCATCGCCATTCGCGTCGATCGCGGCGAAGTCGATCCGCGGTCCGCGCGGGCCATGAAAGCGGCCCTCGGGACCACCCATCGGCCCCATCGGCCCCATCGGCATGGCCAGCGCCTCGGCCCGGGGCTCCGCGTCGGGCGCCGGGGGAGCGTCGCTCGGGGCCGGCTGTGCCAGCGCGATACCGGTGACGCCGACACCGCCCGCCAGTGCCAGCGCGGCCAGAATGCGTCGATAGTTGATCATGATCGGCTCCTTGCTGCCTCTTCGTCGTTCTGATGCGGGATAGACGGGGCGGCGCGCGCATTCCGTCGCGCGATCACGCAATCGGCACCACCGCGCGAGACCACCGCGCGAGACCACCGCGCGAGACCGCCGCGCGAGCCGGTCGCAGACGAGCCGGTCGCAGGCGGGGGCCCCCACTTCCGAAGCATTGGCGCCCGCCGGGGCGCGCCGGTATAGTCCGCGCATGGCACAGAATCAGTCCACGCATCAGTCCGCGCTCCCGGAACGGGATCTTCGTACCGCGCTCTATCGCGGCTGGTCGCGGCGTTGCCCGGCCTGCGGCGAGGGCCAGCTTTTCGGCGGCTATCTCGACGTGCGGCCGGAATGCCCGGTGTGCCACACCAACCTCAGCCACCAGCGCGCCGATGATGGCCCGGCCTGGGCGACGATCATGATCGCGGGCCATATCATGGCCCCCCTGATGCTGATCGTCTTCCAGGCGTTCCGGCCGAAGGCGTGGCAGATGGCCTTCGGTTTCTCGGCCGTCTTCGTCGCGCTGTCGCTCTACCTTCTGCCCAGGATCAAGGGCTGCTTCGTCGGCATCCAGTGGGCCAAGCGCATGCACGGCTTCGGCGGCGAGCCGGAGCCGGCGCCGCTTCGGCCCAATCCGGCGGCCGGCGAATGAGCGGCGGTCCCGACGCGGTGCCCCCGATCCGGAACGCGGCGACCATCGTCATCACCCGCCAGACGGATACTGGCCCGAAGCTCCTGATGGGGCAGCGCAGTTCCGGCGCGGTCTTCATGCCCGACAAGTTCGTGTTTCCGGGCGGCGCCGTCGATCCCGGGGATTACACCGCCGCCGAGGCGGAAGGCGTGGAAGAGGGCGATCCCCGGCTTCTGGTCGAGACGGACCCGAGGCTGGCGCGGGCATTGCGCCACGCCGCGATCCGCGAGTTGCGCGAGGAGACCGGGCTCTGGCTCGGCGAACCCGGAGGCGACGCGGATGGTGAAACCGGGCGGCCGAGCACCGATGCGCTCCGCTTCTTCTTCCGCGCGGTCACCCCGCCGGGCCGGCCCCGTCGCTTCGACGCGCGCTTCTTCCTCGCCGACGCGGGCGATCTCGCGAGCGCGCCGGATGACTTCTCGGGCGCCGAGGGTGAACTCGGCTTCCTGAGCTGGGTCGATCTCGATCAGGCGCGCGTGCTCGATCTGCCGTTCATCACCGAGATCGTCCTCGCCGAGATCGCGGCGCGCCACGCCGATCCCGAGGTCGAACGGCCGGTGCCCTACTTCAACCACACCGAGCTCGGATCGCATTTCCACCTGCTCCGCGCTTGACTTCCGCGCCCGGAGTCTGCATGTGACGCCTCGGAATTCCGCCTCCGGGGAGCGCGGGGCGATAGGGATATGCGCGGGCGGACCGCGGAAAGGGAACGAAAATGGCGAAGCCCACCACGATCAAGATCCGGCTGAACTCGACGGCCGACACCGGGCATTTCTACGTGACGAAGAAGAATTCGCGCACGATGACCGAGAAGATGACGGTCCGCAAGTACGACCCCGTCGCGCGCAAGCACGTTGACTACAAGGAAGGCAAGATCAAGTGATCCTGCCCCGGGTCGCGTGGAAACCCGCGTAGAACCCGGACTATCGAGCAAGAAGAACGGCGGCGGGCCCCGGCCTCGCCGCCGTTTCGTTTTCGCCGGCCCCTGTCTCGTCCTGTTCCCGCGCCCGGTCCTCAGTTCTCGAGGATATACTCGACCAGATAGGTCCGCTGCAGCGCGAAGAAATTGTCGTCCGAGATCAGCGTGACCCGGGTCCGGCCCTTCGGATCGCGCCAGACCGAGATGCCTTCCATGTTGTCCATCTCGCCGAACCGCGTGCTCAGGAGCCGCGTCTCGTCGGTGAGCCCGTCCGGTCCGAGCGCGAAACTGCGCAGCCGCGTCGCGAAGCCGCCGAGCCACTTGAACCGGCGCTCCAGCACGTAGAGACGGCCATCGGGACCGAAATCGGCATCGACCTCCAGAAAGCTCCCACCGCGCGGAATCCGCAGTTCCTTGTCCCAGACGCCATTCCGGAGGCGATAGACCGGAACCGTGCCCGAGACGACCCGCGTCCGTTCCGGCAGCGCGTAGAGCGTGCCGTCGGGTCCGACCGCGACCGCTTCGAGCGAGAAGTTGTTGAAGAGCGTGTCGAACTCGGAATAGTGCGGCACCGCCTTCGCCGGCCCGTTGATGTCGTCGTAGCGCCGGATGCGGTGGTTTCCCTCGAAGGAAACGTAGGCCCGGCCCTGATCGTCGATCGCCAACCCCTCGGCGTCGGAATCGTGGCCGCGCGTCTCCCGGCCGTTGATCCTGTGGAGCGCGCCCATCGCGGTTCCGTCCGCCGAGACGAGGTTCCCCTTCCGGTCGCGCTTGATATCGGCGGTGACCCAGATACCGCGGTCGCCGATCGCGAGGAGCTTCGTCCCCTCATCGAGGATCTCGATGCCGGAGAGGCCGCCGAAATTCGACGGCTTCTCGCTCCAGATGAACCGCGCGGTCTCGACGAGACGCGGCTCCGCGAGCGCCGCCGCGGCGAGGGACGGGGCGAGCAGGAACAGGAAAAGCAGGGCTTTCATCGGGAACTCAGAACCTCGGTACAACGCGGTGGCAGATCCGCCAGACGCGCCGGCGGCTTCGGTTTGGTCTTCGGCGCGGTCGGGTCTGGCGGCTTCAACGCCTCCGTCACCCACCACACCGCCTCGGCGCAACCGTCTCCGGGTGGCAGAGGCGGTGGCGGAACGCAAGACCGCGCCCCCCTCGGGCAGTTCAGGCGCACGTGAAAATGATCGTTATGCCCCCACCATGGCCGAATCTTTCGAAGCCACGCCCGATCCCGGGCGGGAACGCGCGCGCACATCGCCAGTTTGGCGGGCGCGGTGATGAAGATCCGGTTCACGGCCGGATCGCGCGCCGCGAGGCTCAGCAGCGCCTCATGCGACGCGGACCAGTTCGCGTTGAGCCCGCGACGGTCGCGCGTGCGAACGTTGATCGCCGAGATCCGCTCCCGCTCTCCCGGAGTGAGATTGAGCCGCTGTGGCGGGTTGAGCCAGATATCGGCGTCGAGCCCGGTCTGATGCGAGGCATGCCCCGCGACCGGCCCGCCGCGGGGCTGGGAAATGTCGCCGACATAGATGCCGCGCCAGCCGACGCGGGTGGCATTCACGCTGAGGCGCTCGATGAAGGCCAGCATCTCCGGCGTGCCCCAGTGATGGTTGCGCGAAAGCCGCATCGCCTGCCAGGTCGGGCCGCTCTCGGGCAGTTGGTAGCCTCCGGCGAGGCAGCCGAGCGAGTTCTGGCCGATGGCATCGGCGCGGCCCGTCGAGGGGTGGGTGACCGGTGCGAAGAGCTGCTTCGCGGTCTGCGCGGCGAGAGGAGCGGCGAGACAGGCGAGGACGGCGGCGCAGATCAGGGCGAGGCAGGTCGGGGCGAGGCGGGTCGGGGCGGCCCGCGGGCGGCGTCTCATGTCACGGTGGTCCTCGGCTGCTCGCTCCCGGTCTTGACGAAGGATAGCAGCGCGAGGCCGATCGCGAACAGTGCGACGATCGGTGCGACGCCGAGCCGCTGCGAGCCGGTGGCCGCGGTGACGATCGCGACGGCCGACGGGCCGATGAAGGCGGTGGCCTTGCCTGCGAGGGCATAGAGACCGAAGGCCTGCCCCGTGCCCATCCGCCCCTCCGCCTGATGCGCGAGAAGCGTGCGCGAGGCGGCCTGCAGCGACCCCGCCGCCGCCCCGAGCAGGCCGCCCGCGGCGAAGAAGACCAGATCGGGCAGCCGCGCGTCGGGCGCCACCGCGACGCCGAGGACGGAGGTCCGCGTCGTCCCGAGCACCACGAGGCAGACGAGAATGAGGAGCAGGATCGTCGTCCTGATGACCGGCGTCGGCCCGTAGGCGCGGTCGGCCCGCCCACCGATCCAGGCGCCCATCGCGCCGGTCGCGGCCGCGACGATGCCGAAGACGCCGAGCTGGAACGTGCCCCAGCCGAGCACGCCCGCGGCGTAGATCCCGCCGAAGATGAAGAGAGCGGCCAGCGCGTCGCGATAGATCATCGAGGCGAGAAGATAGGAGGCGAGGCTTCGCTCGCCTCGGAGCGCGCCGATCGACCGGACGAGGTCGGCGAGACCCGCGCGCGCCGCCGCGCCGAGCCGCATCCCCGACCGCGGGCTGTCCGGGGTCCAGAGAAAGAGCGGGATCACGAAGATCAGATACCAGAGCGCCGAGAGCGGCCCGGTCGCCCGCGCGGGCTCGCCGAGGGCGGGATCGAGGCCGAGCACCGGCGGAATGCCGATCAGCGTGCGTTCGCTGCCCGGCGCGGGGGCGAGCAGAGCCAGGACGAGGATCAGCGAGACGAGCCCGCCCGCGTAGCCCATCGCCCAGCCGGAGCCGGAAATCCGGCCGATCTCCTCGCGCGGCCCGAGATGGGGCAGCATCGCATTGGTGAAGAGCACCGTCACCTCCGACCCGAGATAGGCGAGGCCGAAGGCGATGAGCACCGGCCAGACCGGGTCCATGCCCGGCACCGCGTACCAGAGGCCGAGGCAGCCGATCACATAGGGGATGGAGAAGCCGAGCACCCAGAGCTTTCGCCCGCCGGTCCGGTCCGCGATGGCGCCGAGCGCCGGCGAGAGGATGGCGACGACCGCGCCCGCCACCGCCGTCGTCGCGCCCCAGAGCGTCTGGCCCGCGACCGGGTCCGCCATGACCTGGGCGGTGAAATAGGGGGCGAAGATGAAGGTGAGGATCAGCGTGTGAAACGGCTGGTTCGCCCAGTCGAACAGCATCCATGAAAGGACGCCGCGCCGGTCGGCGATCGGCTCCCCGCCGGTTCGGGAAGCCGCCTCTGGCGGGTCGGAATGCATGTCGGAATGCATGGGGCGTTCTTCCTTCCGTCGCGCCAGCCGGCGCCTGTCATCGCGAGGGTTGCCCGGGAACGGGCCTTCGGGCAAGCGGGCAAGGCCGCAAGAAGCGGCGGCGAGAGGGCATGCGGGCGCCGCGGCGCCCTTGCGGCCGGCGAGCCGCGCCACTACCTAGGGACGGCGCGTTCAAACGGTCAGGAAGGTGGTATTGGATGGGTTCTCTGATCTTGGTTCTTCTCTTCATTCTCAAGATCGTCTGGTTCATCGTCATCGTTCATGTGATCATGAGCTGGCTCATCAGCTTCAACGTCCTGAACCGGCATCAGCCGCTCGTCTCCAACATCTGGTACGGGCTCGAACGCCTGCTCGAACCGATCTACGGGCCGATCCGGCGCGTGCTGCCGAACATGGGCGGGCTCGATCTCTCGCCCCTCGTCCTGATCGTGATCCTCTACGCCCTGCAGACGGTCCTGGTCCGCAACGCCTACATGTTCATGTAGCGGCGCCGCGCCGGAGTGACGGCGGCGGAATTGATGGAGATGAAATTGATGAAGGCGGGCTTGGGGCCCGCCTTTTCTTTCGGCTCGATCGCTGGGGATGGCGGGGGACCGGGGTCCGTGCGCCCCGCGGTTAGCGGCGGTCGCGCATTCCGAGGAGGCGGAGCCGCAGCGCGTTGATCTTGATGAAGCCCGCCGCGTCCTTCTGGTCATAGGCGCCGGCGTCGTCCTCGAAGGTCACATGCTGCTCCGAATAGAGCGACTTCGGCGAAGAGCGGCCGACGACGCTCGCCGTGCCCTTGTAGAGCTTCAGCCGTACCGAACCCTCGACATGCTCCTGGCTCCGGTCGATCAGCGCCTGGAGCATGTCGCGCTCCGGCGAGAACCAGAAGCCGTTGTAGATGAGTTCCGCATAGCGCGGCATCAGCTCGTCCTTCAGATGCGCGGCGCCCCGGTCGAGCGTGATCGACTCGATCCCGCGATGGGCGGCGAGCAGGATGGTTCCGCCTGGCGTCTCGTAGACGCCCCGCGACTTCATGCCGACGAAGCGGCCCTCGACGAGATCGATCCGCCCGATGCCGTGACGGCCGCCGAGCACGTTGAGCCGCGTCAGCAGTTCCGCCGCCGAGAGCTTCTCGCCGTCGATCGAGACCGCGTCGCCGTTCGCAAATCCGATCTCGACATATTCGGGCGTGTTCGGCGCCGATTCGGGGCTGACGGTGCGCTGATAGACGTATTCCGGCGCTTCCTCGGCCGGGTCCTCCAGAACCTTGCCCTCGGAGGAGGTGTGCAGGAGGTTGGCATCGACCGAGAACGGTGCCTCGCCGCGCTTGTCCTTGGCGATCGGGATCTGGTTTTCCTCGGCGAAGGCGAGAAGCTTCGTCCGGCTCGTAAGATCCCATTCGCGCCAAGGCGCGATCACCCGGATCTCCGGATTGAGCGCATAGGCCGAAAGCTCGAAGCGTACCTGATCGTTGCCCTTGCCGGTCGCGCCATGCGCCACCGCGTCCGCGCCGGTCGCCTCGGCGATCTCGACCAGCCGTTTCGCGATCAGCGGCCGCGCGATCGAGGTGCCGAGCAGGTACTGCCCCTCATAGACCGCGTTCGACCGGAACATCGGGAAGACGAAATCCCGCGTGAATTCCTCGCGCAGATCCTCGATGAAGATGTTCTCCGGCTTGACGCCGAGCAGCTCCGCCTTCTTGCGCGCGGGCTCGAGCTCCTCGCCCTGGCCGAGATCGGCGGTGAAGGTCACGACCTCGCAGCCATATTCGGTCTGGAGCCACTTCAGGATGATCGAGGTGTCGAGGCCGCCGGAATAGGCGAGGACGACTTTCTTCGGTGACGACATCTATGCCTCCGGTCAGGAACCCCCGCCGATTAGGACGTTTCGCGCGGGACGGCAAGCGCCGCCGCGGCCGGGAGTGTCCCGGGCGAGCCTCTGGCCCCGGGGACCGTCGCGGCGCCGGCAAGCATGGGCGCGCGACCGCGGGATCCTGGAATGGCCGGAGCCACTGCGCCACCTGGGCAGGACGTGGGCGACCCCGGAAACCGCGTCGGGACGCTGGCAAAGCGCCTCCCCGCGTGCTAGCGGGCGGAATGGACAGCGCGACCGAATCCCAGGAGTTCCTCGCCGGCGTCGATCAGGCCAGGGCCGCCTTGCGCGAGCTCTTCGAGCCGACGCCCTTGCAGCGCAACGACTACCTGAGCGCGAAATACGGCGCCGATATCTGGCTGAAGCGCGAGGATCTGACGCCGGTCCGCTCCTACAAGCTGCGCGGCGCATCCAATGCGATGCGCAAGGCGTTGGCCGACCGGCCGGAGCGGCGGCGTTTCGTCTGCGCCTCGGCCGGCAATCACGCGCAGGGCATGGCCTATGCCTGCGCCCATTTCGGCACGGAGGGCGTGATCTTCATGCCCGTGACGACGCCGAAGCAGAAGATCGACAAGACCCGGCATTTCGGCGGGCCCGCGGTCGAGATCCGGCTCGTCGGCGACTATTTCGACGACACGCTCAGCGCGGCGCGGAAATTCTGCGCCGAGGCCGATGCGATGTTCCTGCCGCCCTATGACGCGGCGGATGTGATCGAGGGCCAGGCGACCTGCGGGCTCGAGATCCTCGACCAGTTGCCGCCGGGCGTGACCCCCGATCTTCTGGTGATGCCCGTGGGCGGCGGCGGTCTCTCTGCCGGGATGGCGCGGATCTTCGCGGCGCGCTCGCCCGCGACCGGGCTCCGCTTCGTCGAGCCGATGGGCGGCCCGAGCCTCAAGCGCGCGCTCGAAGCGGGCAAGCTCGTCACGCTCGATAAGGTTGACAATTTCGTCGATGGCGCCGCTGTCGCGCGGATCGGCGACCTGAACTTCGGCACGCTCGGAACCTTTCCCGCCGAGGATGTGGTCGTCGTGCCCGAAGACCGGCTCTGCGGCACGATGGTCGAGATGCTCAACATCGAGGGCGTGGTTCTGGAACCCGCGGGCGCGCTCGCCATAGACGCGCTGCGCGATCTGGGCGAGATTTCCGGCAAGACGATCGTCGCCGTCGTCTCGGGCGGAAATTTCGACTTCGAGCGGCTGCCGGAGGTCAAGGAACGCGCGCTGCGCTGGGAGGGGAAGAAGAAGTACTTCATCCTGCGCCTGCCGCAGCGTCCCGGCGCGCTGCGCGAATTCCTGAACCTGCTCGGCCCGGACGACGACATCGCCCGGTTCGAGTACCTGAAGAAATCCGCCCGCAACTTCGGCTCGGTGCTGATCGGCATCGAAAGCGGCTCGTCCGCCTCCGCCGACGCGGTCCGCGCCCGCATGGACGCGGCGGGTTTCACCTATATCGACATCACCGACGACGCGGTGATCACCAGTCTGATCGTCTGAGGGGACCTGAATGGCGCTGAAGCTCAACACCCTGGTCGCGGGCGAGCCGACCGCGCTGCCGCCGCTCCTGATCGCCCACGGGCTCTTCGGCTCGGCGCGGAACTGGGGCATGATCTCGAAGAAGCTCGCCTCCGATCGGCAGGTGATCGCCGTCGACATGCGCAATCATGGCGACAGCCCTTGGGACGCGGTCCACAGCTACCCGGCGATGGCCGAGGATCTGGCGGCGGTCATAGAGGCGCATGGCGGCCGCGCGGCGGTCATGGGGCATTCGATGGGCGGCAAGACCTCCATGGTCCTGGCGCTTACCCGGCCCGAACTCGTGGAACGGCTGATCGTCGTCGATATCGCGCCGATCACCTACGCGCATGATCAGGACAGCAACATCGCTGCGATGCGCGCCGTCGATCTCTCGCAGGTCAAGCGCCGCGCGGACGCCGAGGCGGACCTCGCGAGGCATGTGGACGATCCGGTGCTGCGGGGCTTCTTCCAGCAGAACCTGCGCATCTCGCCCGAGGGCGCGAGCTGGCGGGTCAATCTCGACGCGCTCTCGGACCAGATGCCGGTGATCCTCGGCTTTCCCGAAGGCATCGGGCGGCCCTATGAGGGCCCGACGCTTTTCGTGACGGGCGAGACCTCGGCCTACACCCGCCCGGAGAACTGGCCCGGCATCGAGGCGCTCTTCCCCGCCGCCCGGCATAGCGTGATCCCCGGCGCCGGCCACTGGGTGCACGCCGAGGCGCCGGCCCCCTTCGTGGCGTCGGTCGAAGCCTTCCTCGCCGAGTAGCTGGCCCCCGTAGAAGCCTCTGGACGCCGCACGCGCGCGTTGCTATGGAGCCCGCGTCGCCGCCCGAGGCGAACCAGCCGGGCCATCCGGGGTCGGTTCTCCGGGGCGCGCCGAGGAAAGTGCCGGTGTAGCTCAGCTGGTAGAGCACGTCATTCGTAATGATGGGGTCGGGGGTTCGAGTCCCTTCACCGGCACCACTTTCCTGTCCGCCGAGCGTCGTGGTCGACTGGCAAACTCCCGAAACGCCAGAAAACAAGGCATAATCTGGGCCTAGCTGGTCGCCAGTGATCGCCCGCGTTCGCTTCCTAGCCGGGTCAAAGTCGGGGCCGATCTGGGGGCCTTTCCGATGACCGGAAACGAAAGGCCCCAGGATGCCCCTCACCGATTTCGCTATCCGCGCCCTGAAGCCCCGCCAGAGGGGCCTACAAGGACGCCGATGAGAAGGGGCGCTACCTTCAGGTCACGCCATCGGGAGGGCGGCTCTGGCGCGTGAACTTGCGCGTCTCAGGCGGAGTCGAGGAGAAGCTCGCTATCGGAGGCTATCCAGAGGTGAGCCTCAAACAGGCTCGCGCCGCTCGTGACGAGGCGCGGGCGCGGTCGATCCGGCCGAGCGCCGACGGCGCGAGAAGCACGTAGCGAAGATCAATGCGGTGAACACGTTCGAAGCCATCGCGCAATCCTACATCGCGAAGAGCTGGCGGGACGGCCTCGCCGAGGCTACCGTCAGCAAGCGGGAGTGGTTTCTCAGGTCGGTGAATCAGCCGCTGGGGCACCGTTCGATCAGCGAAATCGCTCCCTACGAGATCCCCGACGCGGTCCGGCCCTACGAAGCCGCCAAGAACGACGAGAAAGCGCACCGCACGCTTCAGTTCATTAGGGCGTCGACTCATAAACTCTGACACCAGATCCTCGCGGCTATGAGCTTGACGGCGGCGAGGAAGTTCTCCGGGTCCTTGTCGTAGCGTGTGGCGATGCCTCGAAACTGCTTGATCCGGTTGAAGAACCTCTCCACGAGATTGCGTTGACGGTAGAC
>NZ_JBKQWU010000068.1:0-15381 GCF_047275745.1 Amaricoccus sp. W119
GAGCTGGCTGAGGGCTCCGCGCCCGGCGCGCTTGTGAAATCCGGCGAAGACCAATACCGAAATCCAACCTGCGGACTCGCGTCATGAGCGAGGGACCACCGGGGGGCAGGTCACTGGCCGTGCGCGGACACGTCCAGCGCGAGGGCGAGGTGGTCCATCTCGTCGCCCGGCGCTTCACCGACCTCTCGGCCGATCTCGCCAGCGTCGGCGGGCGTGAAACGAGCTTCCCCCTGCCCCATGGCCGCGGCGACGCGCTTCGGTCGGGGGGATCGAGCCCCGACCCGCGGGAGCTCCTACCGAAGGCGTTTCGCGGGCGCGACCTCGCCGATCCGCACCGTCATATCGACGAGATCAAGGTCAAGACGCGGGACTTCCGGTGAAATCGTGGGGACTTTCATGATGAACGATCACTCCGGTTCCCTGCCGTTGACCGCCTCTGGCATTGTCATCGAGCTGGAGAATGGGGGCACCATCAAGATGCAACATCACGAGTTTGGCTTCCGCGACAGCGACGGCGAACTCCTCGACGGCGCGGGGGACAGTCGACCCGGCACAGGACTCGGCCTAGCGTTACTCACCTTGCTGGCGATTCTGGTCATCCTGGCGCTGATGTGGGCGCTGTAGTTCCGTTCCTGGTGACAATGCCCGGCTCCATTCCAAAGAGCCGCCACGATCGGGACACGCGTTATCTCGTTGAGCCCCGCTTCCGGCAGAAACTGAGAAAGTGCCGATCCGGATCTTTGACACCTATCCCCTTCGCCGCCACCCAAGCTCGCCATTCGCTTTCAAGCTGGTAGACATCCCATCCAGGGGCATGACTACGCGCCGCGGCCATGGTCTCCGGTGTGAGCCGCAAGGCACAGTCAGGTTCCGAGCGGCCTTCAATCTCAACAATAACATCCTTGCGACGAACCAGAACATTATCACCCTCGATCAGAAATCTGTAGTCTGGCATATGATCGTGCTGGGTATCGTCATCGACGATGATACCCAGCATTCGACGAAACTCCTTTTCGCTCGATGAAGATCCGCACTTCTCGGAAAGTGTGCGTACACCGATGCGCCATTCCATCTGCGCACCGCAATGTTTTCGTGCAATCTCATAGAGCCGTCTCTCTAAGGGTTTCCTGAGCAAGAAGTAACGGCGATTAAGCGTAAGAATATGGTTATTCTCGATCGCGTCGAATACCCAGTCCGACAAGGTGATTTCGACATCGAGCATCCGGCCATCCCGGGTCTCGCGAACAATCTCAGCGGATTCGATTAGGCCGAAAACCTTGAAGTATTCCTTTCCCCCCTGGCGAAGATTTGTCTCAATCTGGGTTCCCTGCAAACGCCTGAGCGCATCCTTCAAAAGCTCATAGCCGCGACCTGATGTCTGGCGATTGGTCGCCACCAGCAAATCATAGGCCTTAAACCGCATCGTGCGCTGGACCTTTCGACCGTCGTTCAACGCGGCCATGCACTGGCTAATGCAGTAAATCAGAACATCCCGGTCGTGGACCGTCGCCGTCCCGTAGCGTGAAGGGGAAACTTCGATCCAGTTTCCTCCGCGCTCGTATCGCCGCGGTCGCATGTCGGGCTTTGTCGAGAGAGAGAAGACCGGATGCTCCATTGAGGACATGTCGCCTTTCGGAACCGCACCGACGATGTCACATACAAACAGATCCCTCTGCGGATGCCGGTCCGGAAGCAATGGAGATCGGTCCGTCGTCACTTTTGCTCCCTCCACGCTTTCGTCACTTCACCCACCGAGCACTATCGTCATTTCACCCACCATGGGTCAAGGGCCTTCGTCACTTCACCCACCGGAGACCAGGGGACCCGCCTGTGGATATCCCTCCCGCTTTGTCACTTCACCCACCGAGGAGTCGTCACTTCACCCACCGAGCTTCGTCACTTCACACACTGTCTTTCGTCACTTCACACACCAATCAGCTCCAAATTCTGGGAATCAGCCCTTATTTTAAACGGGTTACTGGATGGTCCCTAATCCGTAACGACTCTCTAACGAAGTTCTAACAGACTCTAACTCCTCACTTTTCCCCAGAAGCCACAGTGTCTTGGGATCGCCATCAGCGATCATGAGCAGCTGCGGCCAAACCGGAGGATCGACGGGCTAACGCCCGCTCACCCCCGCCCTGACGACTTTGCCATTCCTGACGTCCGCCCAGCATCCGGGCGCCCGCGCGTCAACCGGCAAGCGGCGGCCAGGGCCGCCAGCTCCGCCGCCCCCGTGTCCTCGCCTCGGGCTGCGGGCCGCGCCAGGCCGTCTCCGCCCGGTTGACCCGCGCCCGCCCGGCCGCGGTCGGGCAGTCGCCCTCCCCGCTCTGCCTTCCCCGGAAATGCGAGGTGCATTTCCGGTCGGCAGACCGGGACGGCTCCGCCCAAAGCGGACCGAAGGGCAGAGACCCACGGCCGCGCCACCACGAAGGAGAGACCAGCCATGATGGTTGTCGAACAAGTGTCGTTTGCGGACCTCTACATCCACCCCCTGAACCCGAGGCTCGACCCGCCGCAGGCCGAGATTGACGCGCTCGCCGCGAACATCCGCGAGTTGGGCCTGATCCAGAACCTCGCGGGCCTCCGCTGCGACGGCAGCAAGGTCGGCGTCATCGCCGGCGGCCGGCGGCTTCGAGCCCTCGCCCAGCTGCAGGACGACGCGCGGTTCGCCACGGTTCCGGTGAAGCTCGCCGATGATGAGGCGACAGCGGCGGTGTGGGCGGCTGCCGAGAACAGCCTGCGGTCGGCGTTGCACCCGGCTGACGAAATCCACGAATACGCCATGCTCCGCGAGAAGGGCGTCGGCGAGGCCGCGATCGCCATCGCCTTCGGCGTCACCAAGGCCCACGTGAAGCGCCGGCTGCGGCTGGCCGGGCTTCCCGAGCCGGTTCTGGCCGCCCTCCGCGCCGACAAGATCGGCCTGACCGAGGCGGCGGTCTTCGTGCTCTGCGACGACCCAGTGCGGATCGAGGAGGTCCTCGCGCAGATCGGCGGGCATCCCGGGCGCTACTCCGAGGACAGCATCAAGCGGCTGTTGAAGGCCGGGGCGGTGCGCGACACCGACCGCCGCGCCCGCTTCGTCGGGGTTCCGGCCTATCGAAGGGCGGGTGGCAGGATCTCCACCGATCTCTTCGGCGGCGAGGTCTATCTCGACGACGTCGATATCCTCGACGCCTGTTTCGCGGCGCGCTTCGCCGAGGTCGCCGAGGAAACCCGCGTGCGTGACGGCTGGAAGTGGGTGCAGACCAGCGCCGAGAGTTCGGCATGGGGGATCTCCGACCAGCTCGACGCCATCACCCTCTACCCCGCCGAGGGGGCGCTGACCGAGGAGGAGACCGCGCGGCGCGACGAGCTCGTCCTACGCGCCGAGGGGGACGACCTCGACCCGGCGGAGACCGAGGAACTCGACCGGCTGACCGCCATCCTCGACGGGGACCATACCGCCGAGCAGAAGCAGCATGCCGGCGTCGTCCTTTACCTCGACTACGGCGGCGAGCTTCGCGCCACCCACGCCATGGTGCTGCCGGTCGACCAGCCTGCGGCGGCCGAGGCGGGGATCATCGAGCGTGCTCTGGTGGCCGAGGACGACGAGGCGCCGGAGGCCGCCCAGGACGGCGCTCCGCGGCTCTCCGAGGCCTTGAAGCAGGACCTGCGAGCGGTCCGCCGTGGTGCCCGTCAGCACGCCGCCCTGCAGCAGCCTGACCTGCTGCTCGACCTGCTCGCCTTCCACCTGCACTCGAACGTCGGGCGGGCCTTCTCCCTGCACCGCTACGCGGTCAACGTGACGCCGACGACGGAGACCGGCTACGCGCCCGATCCGCGCCTGCTCGACACCGAGGCCGGGCGGAGCAACGCCACCGATCTCGCCAAGGCGTTCCGGGCGTTCCGCAAGCGTGGGGCCGAGCATGTCCGAGAAGTCCTGACGCTGGAGCTGGCCCGGCTGCTCGACCCGTCGGACTACGGCAACGACATGCTGGCTCCGGTCTTCGACAAGCTCGCCAAGGTCGAGCCGCGGGCGGTCTGGACCCCGACCACGGAGAACTTCTTCAAGCGGGCGCCGGGCGGCTATCTCGACGTGCTGTGGTGCGAGCTGCGCGGCATCGAGGCCGACAGCACCGAAGCCCGGACCTTCGCCAAGGCGAAAAAGGGCGAGAAGTGCGCCCGCCTCGAAACCCTGTTCCAGCCCGAGACCGAGATGCCGGCCGACCAGCGCGCGCGTGTGGCGGCGTGGCTGCCGCCCGAGATGCTCTGAGCATGGTGGCCGGCGGGACAGACCCCGCCGGCCACTCCCCCTGCCCCATGGTTCCGAGGAACGCGTCGTCGATGACAGACTTCACCGCCTGGTCGCATCCGGTCCTCGCCGTCGCCTGTCCGAGCTGCGGTCGAAGGGCCGGCGTCATGTGCCGCCGCCCCTCCGGCCACAAGGCTGCCGACTTCCATGCCCGCAGCAAGGCCGAGGCCGATCGTCATTTCATTGATCGGCACGGCGCCGACGCCAGCATCGAGCGCACCGGGGACGGGTGCCGGATCGATCCACAAGGGCGGTTGCGGAGCGGCGAAGCGTCCTGAGAGACTGCCGCCGACGGCGCTGCGCTACGCTCGGCGCCGCCTGTTGCCCTCGCGTTGGTCAGGCCTAAGCTTCCGATCGCGCGCCGGCCCTTGGTCATCCCCCCGACCGGGCGGGACCGGCCCTTTCCTCGTAGTGGAGGAAAAACTCGCCCCGCCTAGCGGCGGGGCGTTCTTTTTACGAAACAGTAGGTTGCAGGCGCATTCTACGGCTGACTGCGAGGACCTGGGGCGAGCAGACCGACGTGCCGGAAAGCGCCGACTGGTACAACGCCGGCTTCCTGATTCTCTGGGGCTCCAACGTGCCCCAGACCCGCACCCCGGACGCGCATTTCTATACCGAGGCGCGCTATCGCGGGGCGAAGTCGGCGGTGATCTGCCCCGACTACTCCGAGGCGGCCAAGTTCGGCGACATCTGGCTCAGCCCCAAGGCGGGCACGGACAGCGCGCTCGCCATGGCCATGGGCCACGTCATCCTGCGCGAATTCCACCTCGACCGGCAGGCGGAATATTTCGAGGACTATTGCCGACGCTACACCGACATGCCGCTCCTGGTGAAGCTGGAGGAGCGGGACGGGCGGCTGGTCCCGGGGCGGATGCTGCGCGCGAGCGACTTCGCCGACGGCCTTGGCGAAGACGACAATCCCGACTGGAAGACGGTCGGGATCGACGAGAGCGCCGAGCGGCTGGTCGCGCCCAACGGCTCCATCGGCTTCCGCTGGGAGGGCGAGGGCTCCAAAGACCTGAAGAAGGGTCCCGGCGCCGCCGCCGCCGGCATGACCACCGAGCGCAAGAAGACCACCGGCCTCTGGAACCTTGAGCAGGTCGCGGACGGGCAGGAGATCTCGCTCCGCATGAGCCTCCTGCTCGAGGAGCACCGCGACGACGTGGTCGGCGTCGACTTCCCCCATTTCGGCGGGCAGGCGACGGAGCACTTCACCCGCTGCGACCACCCCGGCGTGCTGACGCGCAACGTCCCGGTGCGGCGGCTGGCGCTCAAGGACGGCGAGACGCTGGTCGCCACCGTCTTTGACCTCTTCTGCGCCAACTACGGCCTCGACCGCGGCCTCGGGGGAGACTGGGTCACGTCGGACTATGACGCGGACATCCCCTATACCCCCGCTTGGGCCGAGAAGATCACCGGCGTGGACCGCAACGCCATCGTCACCGTCGCCCGCGAGTTCGCGCTGAACGCCGAGAAGACCAGGGGCAAGTCCATGGTCATCCTCGGGGCCGGCCTGAACCACTGGTACCACATGGACATGAACTACCGCGGCATCATCAACATGCTGGTGATGTGCGGCTGCATCGGCCAGTCGGGCGGCGGCTGGTCCCACTACGTCGGCCAGGAAAAGCTCCGCCCCCAGACCGGCTGGACGCCGCTCGCCTTCGCCCTCGACTGGGGGCGGCCGCCGCGGCAGATGAACGCGACCTCCGCCTGGTACGCCCATACCGACCAGTGGCGCTACGAGACCCTGACCGCGCAGGAGATCCTGTCCCCGACCGCCCCCGCCGGCGACTGGGACGCGAGCCTGATCGACTTCAACATCCGCGCCGAGCGCATGGGCTGGCTGCCCTCCGCGCCGCAGCTGAAGACCAATCCGCTGGAGGTCGGCCGCGCCGCCAGGGCCGCCGGGGTCGAGGCGAAGGACTATGTCGCCGAGCGGCTGAAGTCCGGCGAGATCGAGATGTCCTGCGAGGACCCCGACGCGCCCGAGAACTGGCCGCGCAACCTCTTCGTCTGGCGCTCGAACCTGCTCGGCTCCTCGGGCAAGGGGCATGAGTATTTCCTCAAGCACCTGCTCGGCACCGAACACGGCGTGCTGGGCAAGGACCTCGGCGCGGAGGGCCGGGTGCGGTCCAAGGACGCGCGATGGCATGACCAGGCGCCGGAAGGAAAGCTCGACCTGCTGGTGACGCTCGACTTCCGCATGTCGACCACCTGCGTCTATTCCGACATCGTGCTGCCCACGGCCTCCTGGTACGAGAAGGACGACCTCAACACCTCGGACATGCACCCGTTCATCCACCCGCTGACCGCGGCGGTGGACCCGGCCTACGAGAGCCGGTCGGACTGGGAGATCTTCAAGACCATCGCGCGGAAGTTCTCCGAGGTCGCGCCCGAGGTGCTGGGCGTCGAGACCGACGTGGTGGCCGTGCCGATCCTGCACGACACCGCAGCCGAGATGGCGCAGGGCGACGTGCGCGACTGGAAGCGGGGCGAATGCGACCTGATCCCCGGCCGCACCGCGCCGAACTACGTCGCGGTCGAGCGGGACTATCCCAACCTCCACCGCCGCTTCACCGCGCTCGGCCCGCTGATGGAAAAACTCGGCAACGGCGGCAAGGGCATCGCCTGGGACACCAGGGCCGAGGTCCATCACCTGCGCGACCTGAACGACCCGGTCACCGAGCCGGGCGTCACGCAGGGCATGCCGAAGATCGAGACGGCTATCGACGCGGCCGAGGTGATCCTGACGCTCGCCCCCGAGACCAACGGCCATGTGGCGGTCAAGGCCTGGGAGGCGCTGGGGAAGGCGACGGGCCGCGACCACACCCACCTCGCCGTCGGCAAGGAGCATGACGCGATCCGCTTCCGCGACGTGGCCGCCCAGCCGCGCAAGATCATCTCCTCGCCGACCTGGTCGGGGATCGAGAGCGAGGAGGTCTGCTACAACGCCGGCTACACCAACGTCCACGAGCTCATCCCCTGGCGCACCCTCTCGGGGCGGCAGCAGCTCTACCAGGACCATCTGTGGATGCGCGCCTTCGGCGAGGCGCTCTGCGTCTACCGCCCGCCGGTGGACCTCAAGACCATCACCACGGAGGTGAACCGCGACGCGGCCGAGAGCGCGCCGCACGTAGTGCTGAACTTCATCACGCCGCACCAGAAATGGGGCATCCACTCGACCTACACCGACAACCTGCTGATGCTCACGCTCAACCGCGGCGGGCCGGTGATCTGGATCTCCGAGACCGACGCGGCCCGCGCCGGCATCGTCGATAACGACTGGGTCGAGCTCTACAACACCAACGGCGCGCTGACGGCGCGGGCGGTCGTCTCCCAGCGGATCAAGGAAGGCACGACCTTCATGTATCACGCCCAGGAGAAGATCGTGAACACGCCGGGCTCCGAGATGACCGGAAACCGCGGCGGCATCCACAACTCCGTCACCCGCACGGTGCTCAAGCCCACCCACATGATCGGCGGCTACGCCCAGCTCAGCTACGGCTTCAACTACTACGGGACCGTCGGCTCGAACCGGGACGAGTTCGTCATCGTCCGCAAGATGCGCAACGTCGACTGGCTCGACCAGCCCGCATCCGCCACCCCCAAGCTGGAGGCAGCCGAATGAAGATCCGCGCGCAGATCGGCAAGGTCCTGAACCTCGACAAGTGCATCGGCTGCCACACCTGCTCGGTCACCTGCAAGAACGTCTGGACCAGCCGCGAGGGCGTCGAATACGCCTGGTTCAACAACGTCGAGACCAAGCCGGGCCTGGGCTACCCCAAGGGCTGGGAGAACCAGAAGCGCTGGAACGGCGGCTGGGAGCGCAATGCCCGCGGCCATCTCCAGCCGCGGCAGGGAGCGAAGTGGCGCATCCTCGCCAACATCTTCGCCAACCCATCCCTGCCCGAGATCGACGACTATTACGAGCCCTTCGACTTCGACTACGCCCATCTCCAGCAGGCGCCGGAGATGGCGCATTTCCCCACCGCCCGGCCCCGGTCCAAGATCACCGGCGAGCGGATGGAGAAGATCGTCGGCGGCCCCAACTGGGAGGAGATCCTCGGCGGCGAATTCGAGAAGCGCAAGGCGGACTACAATTTCGAAGGGGTCGAGAAGGAGATCTACGGCCAGTTCGAGAACACCTTCATGATGTACCTGCCGCGGCTGTGCGAGCACTGCCTCAATCCGACCTGCGCGGCCTCCTGCCCCTCGGGCGCGATCTACAAGCGCGAGGAGGACGGCATCGTCCTGATCGACCAGGAGAAATGCCGCGGCTGGCGGATGTGCGTCTCCGGCTGCCCCTACAAGAAGATCTACTACAACTGGGAGAGCGGCAAATCCGAGAAATGCACCTTCTGCTATCCCCGGATCGAGAGCGGCCAGCCCACGGTCTGCTCCGAGACCTGCGTCGGGCGCATCCGCTATCTCGGGGTCATGCTCTATGACGCCGACGCCATCGAGGAGGCGGCGAGCGCAGCGAACGAGAAGGACCTCTACGCGGCCCAGCTGAAGATCTTCCTCGACGCGAACGACCCCGTCATCGCCGAGATGGCGCGGGCGGACGGCGTGCCGCAGGACTGGATCGAGGCGGCGAAGCGCTCGCCGGTCTGGAAGATGGCGATGGAGTGGAAGGTCGCCTTCCCCCTCCACCCGGAATACCGGACGCTCCCCATGGTCTGGTACGTGCCCCCGCTCTCGCCGATCAAGAACGCGGCCGAGGCGGGGCTGATCGGCCACGACCGCGACATGCCGGACGTGCGCAACCTGCGCATCCCGCTGCGCTACCTCGCCAACATGCTGACCGCCGGCGACGAGGAGCCGATCGCCCGGTGCCTGGAGCGGATGCTCGCCATGCGGGCCTACATGCGGGCCAAGACCGTGGACGGCGTGATCGACGAGGGCGTCGCCGCCCGCGTCGGCCTGACCGGCCTCCAGATCGAGGAGATGTACAAGGTCATGGCGCTGGCCGACTACGAGGACCGCTTCGTCATCCCGACCGCGCACCGGGAGCTCGCCGACGAGGACATCATGGGCCTGCGCGGCGGCTGCGGCTTCACCGACGGCAACGGCTGCTCCGACGGCATCTCGAAGGGCTCGCTCTTCCAGGGCAAGAAGCGCGGCCTGACCATTCCGGAGGCGATGAAGTCATGATCGTCACCCTCAAGGCGCTTTCCGCACTGCTCACCTATCCCTCCGCCGACCTGCAGGCCGCGGCGCGGGAGATCGGCCCGTCGCTCGCCGCCGAGGGACTTCTGTCCCCAGACCGGCGGGCGGCGCTGGAGCCGCTGCTGGCGGAACTCGGCGCGTGCGACCTCATGGACCTGCAGGAGCGGTTCGTGCTGCTCTTCGATCGCTCGCGCGCCCTCTCGCTCAACCTCTTCGAGCACATCCACGGCGAAACCCGGGCGCGCGGCCAGGCCATGGTCGATCTGCTCGAGACCTATCGGGAGGGCGGGTTCGAACCGGTCGGGCCAGAACTGCCGGACCACCTGCCCATCCTGCTCGAGTTCCTCAGCGAGCGTCCGCTCGACGAGGCGCGCGACACGCTGGCGGACGCGGGCCATGTGATCGCCGTCCTCGGCGACCGTCTGGAAAAGCGCTGCAGCGCCTATGCCGCCGTCCTGCAAGCCGCCGTCGCCCTGAGCACGATGACGGCCCCGGCCGAGCTCATCGCAGGACTCGCGGCCCAGCCCGAGGACGACCCCGAGGATCTCGCGGCGCTCGACGCGATCTGGGAGGAGAGCCAGGTCACCTTCGGCCCCGACCCGAACGCCGGCTGTCCCGCGAGCCGGGAAATCCTCTCCCGAATGGCCAGCTGACAGGAGCAATCCGATGAACTTCTTCCTGTTCCAGATCTATCCCTACATCGCGCTGACCGTGCTCGCCGTCGGCTCCATTGCCCGCTACGAGCGCGATCCCTTCAGCTGGAAGTCGAGCTCCAGCCAGCTCCTGCGCCAGCGCCAGTTCATCGTCGGCTCGGTGCTCTTCCACGTCGGCGTCATCGCGATCTTCTTCGGCCATCTCGTCGGCCTGCTGACGCCCATCTGGATCTGGGACGCGCTCGGCGTGGCCCATGGCTTCAAGCAGGGCGTCGCCATCGGCCTCGGCGGCGTCGCCGGCGTCATGGCGCTGGCCGGCGGTGCGATCCTGCTGCACCGCCGTCTGACCGACCCGCGGATCCTCGCGACCTCCAGCAACGCCGATATCGCCATCCTCGTGATGCTGCTGGTCCAGCTCGTCCTCGGCCTCCTGACGATCCTCGTCTCGCTCCAGCACATGGACGGGCACGAGATGGTCAAGTTCATGAGCTGGGCGCAGGGCATCTTCACCTTCCGCACCGACGCCTGGGAGTTCGTCGCGGACGTCAATATCCTCTTCAAGCTGCACATCGTGCTGGGGCTCACGATCCTGCTCGTCTTCCCCTTCACCCGGCTCGTGCACATGCTCTCGGCTCCGGTCCGCTACCTGTGGCGGCCGGGCTATCAGGTCGTGCGCACACGGCGCCGTGCGATGCCTCCGAACCAGCATCCCGCGGGGTGACGACGATGAAGCTCCCCCTTCAGCCCGACGTCGTGGTCAACGGAGAGGTGATCCCGGCGGCGGCGATCGCCGCGGAGGCGCAGCTCCACCCGGCGCCCTCGGGCAAGCCCGGCCTCGCCTGGCGGGCGGCGGCGCGCGCCCTCGCCGTGCGCGCCCTCCTGCGGCAGGAGGCGCAGGGCATCGGCCTCGCCGCCCTGCCGCGCGACCTTGGCGGCGGCAGGCGCGAGACCGAGGACGAGGCGATGATCCGCGCGCTGATCGAGGCGCGGGTCGCGCCCGAGGCGCCCTCTCAGGCCGCCATCCGCGCCGCCTACGACCGCGACCCGGACGCCTTCCGCGCGCCCACGCTCTACGCCGCCGCGCATATCCTGCTCGCCGCCGCGCCCGACGACGCAGCCGCCCGCGCGGCCGCCGACGCGGCCGCGCGGGCGATCCTCGCTGAACTCGCCGCCGATCCGCAGGCCTTCGGCCGCCTCGCCCGCGCCCATTCCGCCTGCTCCTCGCGGCGGGCGGGCGGCTCGGCCAGATCGGCGCCGGCGAAACCGTGCCCGAGTTCGAGGCCGCGCTCGAGAGCCTCGCCGAGGGCGAGATCGCGGCCAGCCCGGTCGCCACCCGCTACGGCCTCCACGTCATCCNCGGCTCGGCCAGATCGGCGCCGGCGAAACCGTGCCCGAGTTCGAGGCCGCGCTCGAGAGCCTCGCCGAGGGCGAGATCGCGGCCAGCCCGGTCGCCACCCGCTACGGCCTCCACGTCATCCGCCTCGACGCCCGCGCGCGCGGCGAGATCCTGCCCTTCCAGACCGCGGCCCCGCGCATCCGCGAGGCGCTCGAGCGGGCCGCCTGGGCGCGCGCCGCCCGCGCGCTGGTGACGGAGCTGGCGGCCCGGGCCGACATCCGGGGCGTCGCGCTCGAGGCCGCCTGATGCTCTCCGACCTCTTCGCCCGCAACCGCGCCTGGTCCGCCGGCATGACCGCGGCGGACCCGGACTATTTCCGCCGGCTCAGCGATCTCCAGGCGCCGGAGTTCTTCTGGATCGGCTGCTCCGACAGCCGGGTGCCGGCGAACGTCGTCGCCGGCCTCGACCCGGGCGAGGTCTTCGTCCACCGCAACGTCGCCAATGTCGTCCATTCCAGCGACATGAACCTGCTTTCCGCGCTCGAATACGCGGTGGAGGCGCTCGGCGTCCGCCACATCATCGTCTGCGGCCACCACGGCTGCGGCGGCGTGCGGGCCAGCCTTGCGGACCGGACCGAGGGTCTCGCCAACCACTGGATCGAGCCGATCCGCCGGCTGGCGCACCGCAACGCCCGCCAGCTCCTCGACCTCGACGAGGCGGCGCAGGTCGACCGCCTCGCCGAGCTCAACGTCATGGAGGGCGTGACCCGCGTGGCCGAGACCCCCATCCTGCGCGCCGCCTGGCGCCGCGGCGCCCCCGTCGCCATCCACGGCCTGATCTACAGCCTGGAGGGCGACCTCCTCTCCGACCTCGGCTGCAGCTGCGCCGGCCATCACATTCAAACGGAGACCGCGCCATGACCGCCCTGCCCACCGAGGTCCGCTCAGGCGGGGAGCGCGGCTGCGACGCCGACGGGCTCGTCAGCCTCGACGAGGCCGTCGCCCGCGGCGTCGGCCTCGCGGCGCCCGTCGCCGGGACCGAGACACTGCCGCTCGCCGCCGCCATCGGCCGCGTGCTGGCCGCCGACGTGACGAGCCCGCTGCCGCTCCCGCCCTTCGACAACGCCGCGATGGACGGCTATGCGCTCGCCTCCGCCGACCTCGCGGGCGACGGCCCCTGGCTCCTGCCCGTCGCCGGCCGCGTCCCCGCCGGCGCGGCCGCGCTCCCGGCGCGCCCCGCCGGCGCGGCGCTGCGCATCCTGACCGGCGCGCCCGTGCCCGCCGATTGCGACGCGGTCATCATGCAGGAGCACGTCGCCCGCCGCGGCGACGCCATCCTCGTCGACAGAAGGCCGAAGCCCGGCCAGAACATCCGCCGCCGCGGCGAGGACCTGCAGCAGGGGGCCACGATCCTCGCCGCCGGTCGCGTGATCGGCGCGCGCGAGGCGGCGGCGCTGGCCGCCGTCGGCGCCGCCGAGGTCGCCGCGCGCCGCCGCATCCGCATCGCCTTCTTCTGCTCGGGCGACGAACTGGTCGCCCCCGGCGCGCCGCTCGCGCCGGGGCAGATCTACAATTCCAACCGCTACGCGCTCCTCGCCGCGCTCGCCCGGCCCTGGATCGAGGCGCGCGACCTTGGCGCCGTGCGCGACGACCCCGGGGCGCTCGGCGCGGCGCTGCGTGAGGCCGCCGGCTGGGCCGATCTCGTCGTCACCACCGGCGGCGTCTCCGTGGGCGAGGAGGACCACCTGCCGCGCGTCGTCACCGAGGCCGGCGGCGCCCTGGCCGTCGTCAAGGTCGCGATCAAGCCCGGCAAGCCCCTGACCCTCGGCCGGGTGGGCGGCGCGATCTATCTCGGCCTGCCGGGCAACCCGGTCGCGGTCCATGTCGGCTGGTCGCTGATCGGCGCCCGCATCGCCGACCGCCTTGCCGGGCTGGTCCGCCCCGAGGCCGCCGAGACCCAGGTCGCGGCCGGCTTCGAGCTCCGCCGCCGCCCCGGCCGCGCCGAACTCCGCCCCGCCCGCGTCACCGGCATGGACGCCGCCGGCCGCTCGATCGTCTCGATCCTGCCAGGCGCCTTCTCCGCCCGCATCGCCGAACTCGCCGCCGCCGACGGCCTCGTCGTCATCCCCGCCGACCGAGCCGAGGTCCGCCCCGGCGCCGTGCTGCGCTTCCTGCCCTTCTGAAGCAAGCGGCGACCCCTCGTCAGGAAAGATGAAGGCCCGGTGAACGCATTCAACATTCAATCGTGAAATCAATGTGTTGACCAGAATAACACGCGTGTTGGCCGTCGCCTGTCACGCCCGACCGCCCCTTTCCGGGATCGCCCCATGACCTCCGCCAGACCCGTCCCTGCCGAACACGGCCTGCCCCCGAAGAACCGCACCGCCGACCGGCGCCGCGCCTGGACCGGCCCGGCGCTCCTCGGCGCCGGCTTCCGCCCGTTCTTCCTCGGCGCGGCGGTCTGGTCCGCCCTCGCCATGGCGCTCTGGATCCCGGCGCTGACCGGCGCCATCGGGATCCCGACCCGGCTCGCCCCGGTCGACTGGCATGTCCACGCCATGCTCTACGGCTACGTCCCGGCCGTCCTCGCCGGCTTTCTCCTGACCGCGATCCCGAACTGGACCGGCCGCCTGCCCGTGGTCGGCTGGCCGCTCGCCGCCCTCGTCGTCGTCTGGCTCGCCGGCCGGCTCGCCGTCGCCGGCTCCGCCCTGGTCCCGTCCCCCCTCGCCGCCGCGATCGACCTCGCCTTCCTGCCGCTCCTCGCCCTCGTCGCCGCGCGCGAGATCGTCGCGGGCCGGAACTGGCGCAACCTGCCGGTCCTCGCCGCGGTCCTTCTCGTCGCCGCCGGCAACCTCGCCTTCCACCTCGAGGCGCCCTCGGGCGCCGCCGCCCAGGGCTACGGCGCCCGCCTCGGCCTCGCGACGATCGTCTTTCTCGTCCTCTTGATCGGCGGCCGGATCGTGCCGAGCTTCACCCGCAACTGGCTGGCGCAGCGCGGCCCCGGGCGCCTGCCGGCGCCCCTCGGCCGCTTCGACGCCCTTGCCCTCGCGGCGGGCGGCGTCGCGCTCGTCGGCTGGATCATCGCCCCCGACAGCCCCGCCGCCGGCGTAGCCTGCCTCGCCGCGGCGGCGCTCCACCTCATCCGCCTCTGGCGCTGGGTCGGCTGGCGCACCACGAGCGAGCCGCTGGTCACGATCCTGCACCTCGCCTATCTCTTCGCGCCGACCGGCTTTCTCCTCGCCGGCTTTGCCGCCCTCGGCGCGGGCGTCCCGACCTCCGCCGCCGTCCACGCCTGGACGGCGGGGCTCATCGGCACGATGACCCTCGCGGTGATGACTCGCGCCACCCTCGGCCATACCGGCCGCAAGCTGACGGCGGGCCGGGCCACGACCGCGATCTACGCCGCCATCCTAGCCGCCGCGACCTTCCGCGTCGCCGCGGCCTTCACGCCCCAGCACGCGGCCCTGCTGACGGCCTCGGCCCTGCTCTGGATCGCCGCCTTCGCGGGCTTCTCCCTCGCTTTCAGCAAACCTCTGACCCGTGATCGCCTCCCCTGACAGGTCAGGACGGCGATCGGATCAAACGGTGGTCAGGGGGCTTGGATCGGTCGCTCCCGCCGCCTCCACCTTCGGAGGATTCGAGCGGCAGCAACCCATCTTCTTGCTGGTCGGCTACGAACGGCTTCTTCGACACCGCTGCGCACTGAACGATCACCAACGCGATTGACCGCTTTGGGCCGCTTGCACCACCCCCCTAGCACGGCCGGACTCCTCAGCGCGCTCGTACACTAAGCCCCATTGAGATCGGCGACGCTGGTCTTGCCCCCATTTCACCGGACACTCAGGCGGTTGCGGTTTCAGCTGCGATGAACTCGCGGGGCGAGCGCATTTTCAGCCCTGAGTGCGGGTGGTTTTCGTTGTAGTCCTC
>NZ_JBKQWU010000069.1:0-15105 GCF_047275745.1 Amaricoccus sp. W119
CGCACGATGCCGCGCGGACGCTCTCGGGTAACGGTGTCGTCCTGCTCGCAAGCTATCTCGGCGACACTGAGACCGAGCTCGATGGGCCGGCATCCGAAGAGATGTTTATCGAATGCATCCTTCGAGATCGCGCAGTGCGCACGGCGGGCAAGATCACGCGCCCGGGGTTTCGCGCATTGCTGCTGGCGTAGTAGAGGCCGGGCTGATTTCTCCCATTTCAAGGCTCTCACCCGCCTGAGCAGTCCAATGTCCCGAACGGACGGAGTTGAAAGTCCCTAGCGGCCTTGCGGCGCGGCGAGAAGGAGCGCGGATGGCTCGCCGGGGATGGTGATCCAAAGTCGACGGAGCTCCTCCGAGGTGAAGACCCATCCCTCCAGCACGAAATAGTCGCCGCTAGCCCGCGCCATCGAGCAGGCCTTCACTGCGGCCATCTCGGCGACGATCGAACTGGTGAACGCCGGGGCGGAAACGCCGGAGGCCGTGAGGGCCAGGACAGCGAGGAGGGCGCGCGAAGGGGCTGGCATGCGTCGTTTCGCCTCCCTTGAGGCTGGTGAGGTCGCCGAGCGGACGATGATCGCGCCCATGGAGGGACCGATCGAGGCGGCTTCCGGCGCGTCTGGGCGGCCACCATCGCCCGCGCGCGACGGTCTCGCCATAACATAGGCTAAAGCATCGGCCGGCCTCCGGTGACGGGCACGACGGCGCCGGTGATGTAGCTCGCCTCGTCGGAGGCGAGCAGGACGAAGGTGGGCGCGAGTTCGGCCGGCTGGCCGACCCGCCCGAGCGGTGTATTGGCGCCGAACTCCTCGACCTTCTCCTCCGGCAGCGTCGCCGGGATGAGCGGCGTCCAGATCGGCCCCGGAGCGACGGCGTTCACCCGGATCCCGCGTTTCGCCAGCATTTCGGCCAGACCAGCGGTGAAGTTGGAGATGGCACCCTTGGTCGTGGCATAGGCGAGAAGCTCGGGCGAGGGTGATTTGGACTGGATCGAAGAGGTGTTGATGATGGCGGCGCATGGCTTCATGAACGGGGCGACAGTCTTGCAGAGATAGAACATCGCATCAAGGTTCGTCCGCGTCGTTCGGTGCCATTCCTCCGAGCTTATGTCCTCGATTTCCTCGATCGACGCCTGATGGGCGGCGTTGTTGACCAGGATGTCGATCCGACCGAAGACGCGGGCCGCCTCCTCGACGATGACGCGGCAATGCTCTTCCTCGCCGATGTCGCCCGGGATGAGGATCGCCGCGCGCCCGGCGTCCTCGACCCATCGCGCGGTCTCCCGGGCATCCTCCTCCTCACTGGCGTAGGAGATGACGACGTCTGCGCCTTCGCGGGCGAAGGCGATGGCGACGGCGCGGCCGATCCCGGAATCGCCACCCGTGATGATCGCGGCGCGGCCGGTCAGGCGGCCGTGCCCGACGTAGCTCGTCTCGCCGTGGTCGGGCGACGGCGACATCTTCTTCGTCTCACCCGGGATGTCCTGCTGTTGCGGAGGCTGGGGCGGCCTGTCGTAGGCCGTCGTCGGGTCCTGTGCCAAGTGTCGTCTCCATGTCGGCCGGTGGGATGTCGGGGAGAGAACCTGCGAGCTGGTCCGACGTTCCGGGCGGCGTGCTGCCCTCGCGAGCCGAGCTCCGGCGGAACCACGCGCTCCGCCCCGGACTTTACCCGTGAGGACAAAGCCAGGAGACGCGCCATGCCCCGAGCGGAGAACGACCAGACGATCATCACGGACCGCGGCGAAGGCGGGGAGACCCAGCAGCGCGGCGGCGCGCCGCTCACGACCAACCATGGCGTGCCGATCCCCGACAACCAGAACAGCCTCAAGGCCGGGGCGCGCGGGCCGACGCTGCTCGAGGATTTCGTGCTGCGCGAGAAGATCTTCCACTTCGACCACGAGCGCATCCCGGAGCGTATCGTCCATGCCCGGGGCACCGGCGCGCACGGCTATTTCGAATGTACCGATCCGATCCCGGATCTCACCATCGCCCAACCGTTCCAGGAGAAGGGCGGCAAGGTCCCGGTCTTCGTCCGGTTCTCGACCGTCGCCGGCAGCAAGGGTTCGAAGGACACGCCGCGCGACGTGCGCGGCTTCGCGGTGAAGTTCTACACCGAGGACGGCAACTGGGACCTCGTCGGCAACAACATCCCGGTCTTCTTCATCCAGGATGCGATGAAGTTCCCCGACCTCATCCATTCGGTGAAGCCGGAGGCCGACCGCGGCTTCCCGCAGGCGGCGAGCGCGCATGACACGTTCTGGGATTTCGTCTCGCTGATGCCGGAGTCGATCCACATGATCCTGTGGGCGATGTCGGACCGCGCGATCCCGCGCAGCCTGAGGATGATGGACGGGTTCGGGGTCCACACCTTCCGGCTCGTGAACGCGAAGGGGAAGGCGGTCTTCGTCAAGTTCCACTGGCGCGCGAAGCTGCGCTGCCAGTCCACGACCTGGGACGAGGCGGTGAAGATCTCCGGCGCCGATCCCGACTATCACCGCCGCGACCTCTGGGAGGCGATCACCGCGGGGGATTTTCCGGAATGGGAGCTCGGGCTGCAGATCTTCGACGAGGAGTTCGCCGCGTCGCAGCCCTATGACGTGCTCGACGCGACCAAGATCATCCCGGAGGAGGACGTGCCGCTCCGCGTCGTCGGGCGGCTGGTGCTCGACCGCTGGGTCGACAATTTCTTCGCCGAGACCGAGCAGGTCGCCTTCCTGCCCTCGAACGTGATCCCGGGGATCGATTTCTCCGAGGATCCGCTGCTGCAGGGGCGGCTCTTCAGCTATCTCGACACGCAGAAGTCGCGGCTCGGCACGACCAATTTCCACCAGATCCCGGTCAACGCGCCGAAGTGCCCGATGCATAACTTCCAGCGCGACGGGCTCATGCAGACGCTCGTCCCGACTGGCCGCGCCAATTACGAGCCGAACAGCCTGGCCGAGGCGGGCGAGGATCCCGGGCCGCGTCCGGCGGAGCACGCGTTCCGCACCCATCCCGTCGCGACCGAGGGCAAGCTCCGCGCCCGGAGCGAGACCTTCGCCGACCACTACAGCCAGGCGCGCCTGTTCTACCGCAGCCAGACCGCGCCCGAGCAGGCACATATCGTCAAGGCGATCACCTTCGAGCTCTCGAAGGTCGACCTGCCGCATGTCCGGCTGCGCGCGCTCGCGAGCCTGCGCAACGTCGACGAGGACATGGCGCTGGCGATCGCCGACGGGGTCGGCGTCGAGCTGCCCGAGGCGCTGGAGCCCGCGAAGGCGCCGATCGACATGCCGGCCTCCGACGCGCTCTCGATGCACCTGACCGCGACGCAGGTGCCGAAGGGCCGGACGGTCGGCGTCCTGCTGACCGACGGCGCCGATGGCGAGGCGCTGAAGAAGCTCCGGGCGGCGGCGAAGAAGGCCGGCGTCACGGTGAAGCTCGTCGCGCCGAAGCGCGGCGGCGTGACGCTCGCCTCGGGCGAGACGGTCGAGGTCGACGGCCAACTCGAGGGCATGCCTTCGGTGCTCTTCGACGCGGTGGCGATCCTCGCCGCCGACGCGTCGCTCGACCGCGTCCCGGCGGCGCGGGATTTCGTCGCCGACGCCTTCGCGCATCTCAAGGCGATCGTGGCGACGAAGGAGGCGGGAGGGCTGCTCGACGCCGCCGGCGTCGAGAAGGACGCCTTCGTCTTCGAGGCCGCGAAGGAGCCGGAGGCCGCGGTCCTGCGCGCGCATGAGCGGCTGTGGGACCGGGAGCAGGCGTGAGGCCCGGTTCGGGAGGACGCCATGCGGATCTCGGTCGAGGTGCGCTGGTTCGGCGCCGGCGGCATCCCGCCCGACGTTGATGCATGGTTCCGGGATCCGGGGTCGAGCTTTGCCTGGAGCGCGGGGGGAGGGCGCACCCGGACGGACAGCTACCTCTCGCTCGGGAGCCCCGAATTGGGGATCAAGCGGCGAGGAGGCGGGTCCGGATGCGAGATCAAGGGCCTCGTGGGTGTCATGCCCCGGGGATGCAGGTTCGGTCACGCCGAGGTCTTTCCCCGGATCTTCTCGAAATGGAGCGTCGAAGCGCTGGACTCATCCGACATGCCGTCGGTTCGCGTGGAGAAGACGCGATGGCTTCGCCTCTTTGCCATGATGCCGGAACCGCGCGAGATGCGACTTGGCGCGGGCGAGATGCGCGAGGATCCCGTCGAAGCGGGACGCCTACCCGAGATCGGTTGCGGCGTGGAGGTCACGGGTATCGAGGTGGATGGCGAGGAATGGTGGACCTTCGCCGCCGAGGCATTCGCGCGGCCCGGCGAGGGCCTCGCGATAGATCTGGTCGCGGAAAGCCTCACCGTGGTTCTGAGGCGGCTGTCCGAGCACGCGACGGTCGACCTGCGGAGCGCGACCTACCAGGGCTACGCGGAATGGCTTGTCGCGCGAGGCTTCACCGATCCCGTCGCGTGACCCGCCAGACACGGCCGCCGACGTCGTCGGCGACCAGCAGGGCGCCGGTCCGGTCGATCGCGACGCCGACCGGCCGGCCATGCGCGGCGTCGTCCGCGCCGAGAAAGCCGGTCAGCACGTCGCGGGGCGGCCCGGCCGGCTTCCCGCCGGCGAAGGGCACGAAAATGACCTTGTAGCCGCTGCGCGGCACACGGTTCCAGGAGCCGTGCTGGCCGACGAACGCGCCATCGCGATAGAGCGGCCCGAGGGCGTCGCCCTTGTTGAACGCGAGGCCGAGCGAGGCGGTGTGCGGGCCGAGCGCGTAGTCGGGCACGATCGCCTTCGCGACGAGATCGGGCCGCGCCGGTTCGACGCGCGGATCGACGTGGCCGCCGTAGTAGCTGTACGGCCATCCGTAGAACCCGCCATCGCGCAGGGAGGTCATGTAGTCGGGCACGAGATCGCCGCCGAGCTCGTCCCGCTCGTTGACCGCGACCCACAGCGCGCCGCTGTCGGGCTGCCAGGCGAGTCCGTTGGGATTGCGCAGGCCCGATGCGAACTGGCGGACCCGGTGGGTCGCGGGGTCGATCTCGAGGACGCCCGCGCGCGCCAACTCCACGCCGAGGCCGTTCTCCGCCGCGTTGCTGTTCGAGCCGACGGTGACGTAGAGCGCGCGGCCGTCCGGGCTGGCGATCACGTCCTTGGTCCAGTGATGGTTGATCCCGCCGGCGGGTAGGTCGGCGATCTTCTCGCCCGGCGCCGTGATCCGGGTCTCCCCATCGCGATATGGAAAGGCGAGCAGCGCGTCGGTATCCGCGACGTAGAGCTTGCCGCCGGAAAGGGTCATGCCGAAGGGCGAGTTGAGCCCGTCGAGGAACACCCCGCTGTATTCGGTGGCGCCGTCGCCGTCGGCGTCGCGCAGCAGCGTGATCCGGTTCGCGCTGGGTCCGCCCGAGCCGGCCTGGCCCATGACGAGCTTCATCGCCCAGGTCCGGGGGGCGAACCCAGTATCATCATGCTCCGCCGGCGCGTCGCTCTCGGCCACGAGCACGTCGCCGTTCGGCAGGACGTGAAGCCAGCGCGGGTGATCGAGCCCGGTCGCGAAGGCGCGCACCTCCAGGCCGGGCGCGGCGACCGGCGCCTCTCCGTCGCGCCAGGGCTCGGCCTTCGCGATATGGACGGTGGGGAGGAGGCTTTCGCGCGGCGCGGGCAGGGTGGGATTCGGACCGTAGCCCTGCTCGATGGGGACGGTCGCCCGCGCATCGGCGCAGGCGACGAGCGTCCCCGCCAGCAGCAGGGCGATCCCGGAGCGGACGCGTTCAGGATATCTCACCTCGGGCCCTCCCATGCTCGGCCTGGCGAACATGGGCGAACGCGTGGGCACCGGGCTTGGTTGCCTTCGCGTCGGGCGCCGCCGCCGTTCGCGGTGTCCGGCGGCGGGCGATCGTCTGATCGCGTGGAGCGGCTGGGAACGAGCTTGGCGAACCGCGCTTCCGGCAATAAGCTCGGCGGTGGCGGATCTGAACTTGGGCGCGGTGGTGGCTTTGGTTGGGCATGTCGGATCCCTTCTCTAACATTCCCGGCCCGACGGCCGGCGAGATCTCCGCGCATGACTGGGCCCGGACCTCGCTGGGCCCGATCGAGGGCTGGCCCGTCTCGCTGCGCTCGACGATCGCGACGATGCTCGCCTGTCCGACGCCGATGTTCCTCGCCTGGGGGCCGGAGCTGCTCTGCTTCTACAACGACGCCTATCGCCCGATCCTCGGCTTTCGGGTCGGATCCGCGCTGGGAGCACCGTTCCGGGAGGTCTGGGACAACATCTGGGCCGATATCGCGCCGCTGGTCGCGGCCACGCTGCGTGGCGAGCCGCGGACCATGACGGACATGTTTCTCGATCTCCGGCGCGAGGGGGTTCCGGAAGAGAGCTGGTGGAGCTTCAGCTACTCGCCCGCCTTCGATGACGCGGGTGAGATCGCCGGCCTGTTCTGCGTCACGGGCGAAACGACGCAGCGCGTCCTCGCCGAACGGGCGCGGGCGCGCGCCGACGACCGGCTCGAGCTCGCTCTTTCGGCCGGCGAGAGCATCGGCGTCTGGGACTGGGATCTCACCACGGACCTCGTCACCGCGGATGCCCGGTTCGCGAGCCTCTACGGGGTCGATCCCGACAGGGCCGCGGCCGGAGCGCCGATCGCCGAATTCTTCGCGGGCATCCATCCCGACGACCTGCCCCGCGTCAGCGCGGAGATCGAGCGGGCGATCCGGGATGCGACGCCGTTCTTCTCCGAGTATCGGCTGGCGGGGGCCGACGGGTCGGTTCGCTGGGTGTCGGCGCAGGGACGCTGCGTCTACGACGACACGGGGCGCTGCGTTCGGCTGCCCGGGGTGAGTTTCGACGTCACCCGGCGCGTGATGGCGGTCGAGGCGCTCACCAGGGCGAAGGAGGAACGCGACTTCGTCCTCGACCTGGTGAAGCGACAGCGCGAGAGCCTGGACGCCGACGGCATCCTGCGCATGACCTCGCACGCCCTCGGCGAGCGGCTTGGCGTCAGCCGGGTCGGGTTCTACCGACGCGTCGGCGCCACGCATCTGCGGCACGGAGCGAACTGGGTCGACGGCACGCTGCCCCCGCTGACTGGCCTGGCGACGCTGAGCGCCTTCGGCGCGCGCGCGGAGCGGCTGCGGATGGCGGGCCAGTCGGTGATCTTCGGCGACAGCCGCGTCGAGAGCGACGGCGACCTGCTGCCCTTCGCCGAGTCCGGGGTTCTGGCGGGGATCTGCGTGCCGCTGATGGCGCGGGGGCAATGGGCCGCCGGGATCTTCCTGCACCAGGGCGAGCCGCGCGTCTGGACGCAGCGCGAGATCCATCTTGCCAAGGAGGTCGCGGAATTCACCTGGATCGCCGTCGAGCGCGCGGAGGCGCTGTTGCGGCTCAGCCAGCGCGTCGACCAGCAAAGCGTCGCGCTGGCCGAGGCGAGCACCGAGATCGCCGCCGAGATGACGCGCCGGGCCGAGGCCGAGGGCCAGCTGCGCCAGCTGCAGAAGATGGACGCGGTCGGCCAGCTCACCGGTGGCGTCGCGCACGATTTCAACAACATGCTCGCGATCATCATGAGCGGCATCAACCTCGCCCGGCGCCGGCTCGACCGCGGCGAGCAGGACGTGGGCCGCTTCCTCGACGGCGCGCTGGAAGGCGCCAATCGCGCGGCGACGCTAACCCAGCGGCTGCTCGCCTTCGCGCGCCAGCAGCCGCTCGCCCCCGAGGCCGTCGATCTCAATCGCCTTGTCTCGGGACTGGCGGAGCTCCTGACCCGCTCGCTCGGGGAGACCATCCAGCTCGAGACCGTGCTGGGCGCCGGAGGATGGAAGGCCAGGGTGGACCCGAACGAGCTCGAGAACGCGCTGATCAATCTCGCGGTCAATGCCCGCGATGCCATGCCGGAAGGCGGACGCCTGACCATCGAGACCTGCAACGCCCATATCGACGACGATTATGCCCGGAGCGCCGAGATCGCCGCCGGGCAATACGTGCAGATCGCCATTACCGACACGGGAGTCGGCATGGCGCCTGATGTCCTCGAACGGGCGTTCGACCCCTTCTTCACCACCAAATCCGCCGGCAAGGGCACCGGCCTCGGCCTGTCGCAGGCCTACGGCTTCGCGCGGCAGTCGGGCGGCCACATCCGGGCCTATTCGGAGGTCGGCCATGGCACCACGTTCCGGCTCTACCTGCCGCGGTTCTGGGGCGCCGAGACGCCGGCCGTCCGCCGGGCCGCGACGGCGGTCACCGGCGCCCAACCCGGCGAGACCATCCTCGTCGTCGAGGACGAGGAGAACCTGCGCCGGCACTCGGTCGACGCGCTGCGCGAGCTCGGGTACGAAGTGCTTCAGGCGGCGAGCGGCGCGGAGCCGCTCGCGCTGATCGCGTCGGGAGCGCCCGTGACGCTGCTCTTCACCGATATCGTGATGCCGGGAATGACCGGGCGCGAGCTGGCGGATCGCGCCCTCGCGATCTCGCCCAGGCTTCGCGTTCTCTACACGACCGGCTACACCCGCAACGCGATCGTCCACAACGGGGTGCTCGACCCGGGGACGCATTTCCTGCCGAAGCCCTTCGGCCTCGACCAGCTCGCCGCGAAGGTTCGGGAGGCACTCAACACCCCGGCGTGAGACCCCCTTCGGAAGCGCTGGCGGTCGAGGCGGGGCTGCTCGGCCGGTCCGCGGGATATCCAATCGAGTTCGACGCCGCACGAGTGCTTTCGCGCCGCGTCGAACGGGGCACGCCTTTTAGTAACTCACGCGAGGCCCCTCGCATAGAACCGTCGCGCGCCGCCGGGGCTGGTCGGCGCTCCTCTGATCCTCGTGGCGTGGGGCTGAGGCTACCTGAACGCCAGCGGGGAGATCTCGACCGCGGCGACAGAGGCGCTTGTCGTTGAAGGGCGACGTCACGCCTAGGGCGAGACCGCCCAACAGAGCACACGGGCCTTCGATGCGGTGAAGCGCGACGCCGGGGTTCAGTCGATCACGGTCGTGGCGAGGGTGAGCGCCTCGGACTCCTCCGGGACAAGGATGTAGATCTCGTTGGAGGGCGTGGCCATTGCCTTCGCCGCCAACATCGGATCGACCCCCATCTCGTCGAGATAGGTCAGAACCTCGGCCTGGCCGCGCTGGATGTCGGCGACGGCGATAAACGCGGGCAACACCGTGCTCCGCCCGAAGAAATGCTGGTGCACTCCCACCCTGGCCGTCCGGCTGATCGCACGCTGGACACCTCCGGCAAGAAGGTAGGGACAAGACGAGAGGCAGATCGCACCACGCTCGACGCGCGTTCCGATGCCTTCCGCGCGCAGGCGCCGCCCGATGGCCAGCGCGTCCGTGACCGACCCGCCGGGCGACCTCAACGTGACGAGCCGAGGCGGCTCCGGACGGCCGTCGAGGTACTCGACGAAACGCGCGGCGTCGCCCGGCGCGATCGTTCCGGCGAGGTCGAGCGCGGCGACTCCATCGATGGTGGTCTCGTTCCAGGCGAGCCGGCGGGGCAGGGGCTCGGACGCGGGCAGGCCCGGCGTCCCCGGTCTATCGGGAAGCATCCTGTCCGGAAGGAAGCGCCGAGTCTGGTCGCCGGGACTGACCGGGACATCCGGGGCGGCGGCTGGTGCCTGCCTTGGCAATCCGTCCGGCAGAGCGCCGAGCACGTCGCCGCCCATGATACCGATGGCGAGTGCGATCTGCGCGACGAGGATCCAGCGCAACGCGCGGCTCGCGCGGGACTCCTGCGCGCGCCGATCCGCCGTCATGGGTTAGGCACTTGGCGCGGCTTCTGATGGCCGAGCGGGTCCACGCGGGGTTCGTGCGCCGACGTCGGGTTACGATCCCCGTCCTCGGCCGCCTCGATGCTCCGGAGCGCCAGGACCGCGGCGCGCATTTCCGCCAGCGTCATCTGTTCGGCGATCGGCACCGGATCGCGGCTTTCGCGTATCGCCGCCTGCGCGACCATCATGATGAAGACAAGGACCGCTGGCAGGAGGTCGATCGCTATGGCGCCGGCCCAGGACGGAACGAAATCCCCGGCGTACCGGATCACGGCGTCCGCTGTCGAGATGGGCGTATAGGTGATTTCCGCTGGCGCGGGCGAGCGCAGAACCGCGTCCGCGGCCGAGCGCAGCGTCTCGGCGCGCTGGTCGAGCAGGGCCACGACCGCGTCGATCGTCGCTTGCTGGTTCGCACGGATGTCAACGGTGCCCCCGTCGAGTTCCGGCGGGAAGACCGAAGCCGCGAGGTCCTGCGCGGCTCGATCGACGAGCGGGGCGACGGAGAGCTGGCGCAACTGGGCGATCAAACCGGCCAGACGGACCGACTCCTCGGAGAAGGCGACCGAATGCTCCTCGATCGGTCCGGTTCCGACGGACAGAGCGCGCATCTGGCTCAGGATCGCGTTGCCCTCCCCGAAGGCGGAGTCCACCAACGGTCCCTGCGCCGCGATCTGTTCCTCGAGGCCCCTGAGCTCGTCGGCCTTCTGCCGCAGCACCCGGAACACCGCGCCCCTGCCAGCGATGCCGGAGAGATCCCCGGTCGCTTCCTGCGCGGAGAGATCCTCGAAGCTCTGCCTGACGCGCGCCACGTCGAGGACCAACGACTGTCCCGCGACCGCCACGCCATGCGCGCGTTCGAGGGAAGCCTGGTATTCCTGCACGGTGCGGGCGAGATGCTGCTCGACCGCCGCGGTCCCGGCGAGGGCGGCGGCGTTGAGCCAGGACGACATCGCGATTATCGCCGCCGATCCGAGGAGCATCGCGAAGAGCATCCCGACGCGCGCGCGCGGTGCGCATGGCCGGGAGCAACCGGATGAGAAAGGACCAGAACACGAAGATCGCGACGGAGACCGCGGTCGAATAGGCGATGGCCGCGAAGGACGTCAGCGCGCCGTCGTCCTCCAGGATCGAGGACACGCCGAGATAGGTGTAAATGCCCGACGCGACGGCGAGGATGCCGAGGGCGGTCGGCGTGAAGGTCTCGAGCGCCGCGAGATGGCGCTCGATCTCGCGGGCATACCGGGGCCCGGGCGGCTCGGCGGGTGTGTTCATCCGAGTGGCTCCTCACCTGCGTCGCTGGCGTGGCGACGATCGCGAGCTTCGCCGGACCGCGATCGCGGCCGCGGCTTCCGTCCGACACCTGCGCGACGAAGGGCCAGCGATCGCCGGGATCTCAAAAGCTCACCACGACCGAGGGTGCGCTCCGCAGGGCTTCGCCGTGGTAGACGGCCTCGATGTTATTGCCGTCGGGATCGAGAACGAAAGCGGCGTAGTAGTCGGGGTGATAGGGCCTCTCGCCCGGCGCGCCATTGTCCCGCCCACCATGGCTCAGCGCCGCGCGGTGGAAGGCATCGACGGAGGCACGGTCTTTCGCCTGAAAGGCGAGGTGATGGCGGCCCGTCAACGAACCCAGCGCCGCGGGACTTTCCGCCGAGGACATGACAAGCTCGTCCGCCCAGAAATACCCTTCTCCTTCGCCTGAGACGGGGATCTCCAGCACGTCCAGAACCGCGGTGTAGAAAGTCCGGCTCGCCTCGAGATCCTGGACCACGAGCTGGATGTGGTCGATGAGACGGCCGCGATGTAGCCGCTGTGTTTCCATGGTCATCCTCCTGATGATGGATGGGTTCCGGCGGAGCATCGCCGTGGCTCAGCTTCCCTCCGGTCGCGGACGGGGCGTCGGGGAAGGGTGGGTCGGATCGGCGATCGGCGGCAATTCCGGCTCCTGCTTCGCCTCGCGCACCTCGTCCGGGAAACTGTCCGCCACGTACATGATCAGCGCGGTCATCGCGCCGGCGATCAGTCCGAGCGGCCAGTAGGATGTCGCGATCGCGATCCCGAGCGCGCCCGTGATCCAGATCGCGGCCGCCGCCTTGATCCCCTTGACGTCGAAGCCGCTCTTGAAGATCACGGCGCCGCCGAGGAAGCCGATGCCGGAGAGGAATCCCTGGAGTGTCCGGCTGATCGAGGCGGGGTCGGTTTCGGCCAGATGGCGCGCGAGAAGCATGTAGGTGGTGCTGCCTATGCTGATCAGCATCATGCCGGCGATGCCGATCGCCTTGTGATGGACGCGGCGCTCGAAGCCGATCACGGCCCCGAGGAGCCCCGCCGCGCATAGACGCAGGAAGATATCGACGCTCTCTAGCTGAAGCTCCACCATCGTCGCCCCGTTCCGCGAAACCCCACCGGTCGCAAACCGCGGGGCCCGCCCTCGCGTTCCCGGGCCAGCCCGGCCTTGTGATCCGGCGTGGCCTGCCCGCCGGGAACTCGCGCGCGACGCAGAGTTCAGGGCCGATCGTGGGGTGGCGACGCCCCGTCGCCGGGTGGTCACGCGCGAGTTTCTCGGCGACTCCGAAGAGGTCGCGCGATGGCACGGCGTCGCTACATGATGTCGCCGATCGCATCGAGGCATGCCTGCTCGTCGCCCGCGTCGAGCGCCGCCTGCGCGCGGGCGCGTGCTTCCGCCCTGTCCGGCGGCGCGACGCCTTCGCCCGTGGCCTGCGCGGCGGCGGTGTCGCCGCCCTCGGACTGCGAAGCGGCGTCCTGGCCCGAGGTCGCGATATCGGGGCTCGCCCCGAGCGGCGCTTCGGTCCCGTCCTGCTGAAGGCCCTCGGGTGAGGTGGCCTGCGCCGGAGGCGAGGCCTCGGGCGACGAAGGCGCGGCCTCGGCCAGCGGCGCGGTCGACCCGTCCTTGGCGATCCCCGCGTCCAGCCGCGCGATCTCCGCCGCGCAATCGGCGAAGGCCATGCCCGCGCTCAGGCTCATCGCGACGCCGAGCAGCGTCGCACAATGGCGTTTCATCCCTGGTCCCCCTTTTTTCGGTGGTTGAGACCGGTGAACCCCCGGTCCGTCCGAAGCGTTCCTCCCGCCACGGCGCGGAAGGCGCGTGGATCGCCATTGGGACTGCTCCCAGGCGCTTGCGCCCGTCGCGCCATTTCGAAAGGATAAACCACGGTTACTGGGCTTCTCCGCCGATCCCGGAAGGCGTCTCACCGCGCCGGGTGGCGACGATCCGCCGCAGGCTCGAGGTGGCGCGGCGCGCCCCTGCTGGGGTGGCCGGAGCGTCGGAGACCAAGGTTGGATCTGACAGAGCGGGGATCATCGCGTGAAGACCGTCGTGGGAGGGATGCTGCTTGCCGGAGCCTGCTGGAACTCGGCGGCGGCCGATGAGATCGCACCGCTTTCGCCCGAGGCGCGCGCGGCGATGCGCGGCTCATCCTGGAGCGCGGGATGCCCGGTAAGCCTCGATGATCTCGCCGCCGTCGAGGTGCGTTTCATCGGCTTCGACGGCGAGGAGCACGGCGGTACGATCGTGGTCCACGAACAGCTCGCCCGCGAGGTGGCGGCGATCTTCGAGCAACTGCGCGCGGCGAAATTCCCCATCGGGACGGTGGCGCCTTGGGAACAGTATGGCGCGCGCGTCTATGCCGAGAAGAACGTCACAACCGGCTTCTACTGCGAAACCGCGCAGGATGATCCCGGTGAATGGAGCTCGCACGCCTACGGCTACGCGATCGACGTCAACCCGCTGCTCAACCCGTTCCATGATCCCAGCTCCGGCTGGTGGCCCTCGCCCGCCGCCGCGAACGCGCCTCGGGATGATGCGCCGGGCAAGATCTCTCCGGGTTCCGCCGCCTTCGCGATCTTCGCGGCGCACGGCTGGGCCTGGGGCGGCTTCGAGACGGGAGACGTCGACTACATGCACTTCATCAAGGTCACCTACGGATCCGAGGCCGCGTATCCGGACCGGCCCTACGCCGCGGAAAGCCTCGAATACCGATCCACGGACTAGCGGCGACCACGGATGCGGGGGGTGAAGAGAACAGGTCACTCCTTGCTTTCGTTGTAAGCTCCGTGTCCCCACGGTGGCCGACCCACTCGGGGAGGGTCGCGCTCCGCCCGGGCCGGGATCCCATCCGGACGAGCGATTCGCTTGTTCCTCTCGATCGGAACGTGGGTGGGCGGACCGAGGTAGCGGCCCAGCGAGTTCATCTGTCGGTTGGCCGCGCATCCCGGGAGGACAGGGTTGGGTGCCCTCGCTCGGGTTGGCTTGATAGGGCCGATAACCGAAGGTGTGGCCATGGCGGCATGCTGGTACCGTCTCCACGGTTCCGAGGCGGTCCGGATCGGCGAGAGCGTGGCGTCCAGAGAGGGTCCCTACGGTTTGGGAACTAACCTCTGGGTTAGGTGTTGGCTGCTCATGCTGAACGAGATTTTCCTGTCTCTCTCGGATCCCACGCGCCGCGCCATGGTCGAGCGGCTTCGCCACGCGGACGGAATCGCCGTCGGCGATCTCGCCGATGGATTTGGCATGTCGCTGCCGGCGGCGATCAAGCACATCGACCGGCTTTGCGATAGCGGGCTCGTCCGGCGGGAACGGTCCGGTCGCCACGTCTTTTGTCACCTCGAACGACGCGGCGTCGAGGAAGCGCTCGCCTGGCTGACCGACATCGAGGGGTTCTGGGTGCCGCGGCTCGATCGGCTGGCAGCCGAGGCCGAGAGGATCGAACGCGAAGGAAGGCGGCGGTCATGAACAGCCTGACGCTTACGCGCTGGATCGCCGCGCGACCGTCCGTTGTCTGGGGTCTGCTTGTGATCCCCGAGGGCCTCCGGCGGTGGATCGGACCCGACGCCGGGCCGGTGCTCGTCGCCGAGGCCGATGCCCGGGTCGGCGGTGGCTTCCGTGCTCGCTTCCGCATGGAGGACGGAAGCGAGCACGAGGCCCGCGGGACCTATGTCGCGGTCGAGCCGCCAGCGCGTCTGGTGATGAGCTGGCTGTGGCGCGGGGAAGAGGACGAAGGCGGAACCTCGGAGGTCGAAATCCNCCGCGGGACCTATGTCGCGGTCGAGCCGCCAGCGCGTCTGGTGATGAGCTGGCTGTGGCGCGGGGAAGAGGACGAAGGCGGAACCTCGGAGGTCGAAATCCGGCTCAGGCCGGTCGATGACGGCACCGAACTCGCATTCACCCATCGCCGGCTGTCGAGCAAGGCTTCGCGGGACGGTCATGTCGAAGGCTGGACCGGTTCCCTCGACAAGCTCGCCGCCGCGGTGGCTGGGGAGTGTCAGAAGCTCTGTGTATCTGGCCGCCGGTCCGGTCCCAGCCTGACCGCGTTCAGCCCTGGATGGGCTTGAAGCGATCCTCGAACATGATGGCGAACTGATTGACCG
>NZ_JBKQWU010000070.1:0-14948 GCF_047275745.1 Amaricoccus sp. W119
AAGCAGTTTCGAGGCATCGCCACACGCTACGACAAGGACCCGGAGAACTTCCTCGCCGCCGTCAAGCTCACAGCCGCGAGGATCTGGTGTCAGAGTTTATGAGTCGACGCCCTAATATTATGGAGCGGAAGATCAGTCGAACGCCCTCCAATGCCAAGCTGCCTGCCATCAACCACGATCGTCTGCCCGCGGCTCGCCGAATCGCCGAATGAGAAATCGTATACCCGCTGAGCGCCGCGCTGATATCGACTGGTTTCGGCGCAGCGGGTCCTTTTCGATTTCCCCGCTGCATCTTGCGCCGGAATGTGCCGGCACCGGCTAGGTAGACTGGGGTCGCCAGCCTCTGATCCCCCCGACGGCGTGAATCATGCCAGTCGCGCCTCACCATCGCGGATCGATCGACGATTTCGGACGAAGAGGCCGCCGAGGGTGATCAGAAGCACGGCGGCGGCCATGTTCCAGGAAGCCTCGCCGAAGCCGAGCACGACCATCAGGACCGTCGACAGGACCGGCGCCGAATAGCCGAGGACGCCGAGAAGCGCGGCGTTACCCTCGCGCATGCCGATATCCCACAGGAAGAACGCGCCGCCGGCGGGCCCGAACCCGAGAAGCGCGATCACGAGAAGATCGCGCGTCGTGAGCGCGGCGATGCTCTCGCCCATTGCCACGGCGACCGCGAGGCAGATGCCGGCGGAGACGGCGCAGATAGTCACCATGGCGCCGGCGCCGTCGAACCGCGCGCTCCGGCGCAGATTGGAATAGGTGGCCCAGCAGCATGCGCCCAGAAGCGCCAGGCCGTATCCCGTGGCGTCGGAGGCGCTGAGGTCGAGACCGTCGCCGCCGACAAGCACGAGGACACCGAGAAAACCCGCGCCCGCGCCCAGATAGCCACGCCAGCCGGAATTCAGTCCGAAGAACAGATTGCCGGTCACGACCAGGATGGCAGGCCACAGGTAGTTGATGAGCGACACCGGGATCGGCTCTGCGAAGCGGAAGGCCGCGAGGTAGAGCAGATGGTATACGGTCAGCAGCGCGGCCGCGACCAGCGTCTCCGCCGACCTCAACGGCGCCAGCCGGGTGCCGCTCGCGGCGCAAACGACGGCGCCGGTGATCGCCGCGATGCCGAAACACAGCCCCAGCACGAGATAGGGCGCCACATTCGCCACCGAGGCGCCGAGCGCGCCCAGTGTCCCCCAGGAGAGGATCGCCAGACCGCCGAGAGCGGTGGCCCGTCCGTTGTTGTCCATCAGAAGACCTCCGAACCGATCGTGGCTCCGGCATCGGGCCGCAGCAGCATCGTGCGGCCTTCGGCGTCCGGGGCGCCCATGACGAGGATCTCGGACTTGAAACCCGCGATGTTGCGCGCCGGCATGTTGACGACGCAGACGACGAGCCGTCCGATCAGCTCATCCTCGGGATAGTTGGTGATCTGGACGCTCGACCAGCGGCGGCCAAGCTCGCCGAAGTCGACCTCGACCTTGTAGGACGGGTTGCGGGCGCGGGGAAACGGCTTCACGTCGACGATCCTGCCGACCCGCATCTCGACCTTGGCGAAGTCCTCGTAGACGATCTGGTTCTTCTTCATGCCCTTGACTCTGTTGCTGGGACTCTGTTGCTGGGGTTTCGCGCGGAAGCCGGCCCGCCCGCGGTGGGACGAGCCCGGGTCCCGCGGATCAGACGGGCCGGCGGTTAGTCTTCCGCGCCGTCGCTCCGGTCATCCGCTATCAGCGACCTGAGCGGCACATGACCCCTGTCAAGCAGCGTCCGGATGACGATGTAGCTGAAGTATTTGTCCACCCCGATCCGTTGCTCGAGGATTCGCGTGATCACGTCCTGATAGTGTCCGACGTTCCTGACCGAGAATTTCAGGAGGTAGTCATAGCCGCCGCTGACGAGATGCAGTTCCTGCAGGTTCTCTACCTTCACGATCTCCCGCTCGAACGTGATGAAATCATCGCGCCGATGGTCGGAGAGGGTCACTTCGGTGAAGACCAGAATGTTCTCGACCAGTTTCGACACATTCAGCCGCGCCTGGTAGCCGCGGATGTAGCCCGCCTTCTCGAGACGTTTCACGCGCTGCAGGCAGGGTGAAGGGGAGAGACCGACCGCGTCGGCGAGCTTCACATTCGTCATTCCGCTGTTCGCCTGAAGCTGCGCGAGAATGTTGATGTCGATCCGGTCGAGTTTCGGGCTCCCGATCATGGCTCAGCCTCCCCCTTCGCGTGGCGCCGTCAGGCGCGCAGTTCTTCCTGATGGGCCTTGACCAGATCGGCCATCGAGTTGAACCGGAAATCGTATTTCGGCGTGTCGCCCGGGTTCATCGTCGCGCCAAAGCCCTTTTGATCATGACGGCGGTAGATCCAGCAGTTGGCCAGTCCGAAGCGGTTCGCCGGCGCGTGATCGTGGAACATGCTTTCCGCGGTATGCAGGATATCGGACTTCTCGATGCCGAGGGTCCGCAGTTTCTCCAGCATGTAGTCGAAGTTGCGGTCTGCCGGCTTGTAGCTGCCCACGTCCTCCGCCGTGTAGCGCGCGTCGAAATCGACACCGAGCCTGGCGTTCGAATGCGTGAAGCTCTCGTTGTCGACGTTTGACAGGACGACGAGCTTGTAGTGCTTCTTGAGATACCGCAGCGCGCCTTCGCTGTCGGGGAAGGCCGGCCAGTCGGCGACGGAGCGCCCATAGGCGGCGCATTGCTCGTGGGTGCAGGTCGTGCCCCATTCCTCGGCCAGACGCTTGAAGACGATCGGCAGCAGTTCTGCGTAGCGCTTGGCCGGGGTGAATTTCTGCTGGCTCGATTCATGGCGGGCATGGGCTTCGAGGATCTCATCGCGGCTGAGCGGGCGTTCGACGCGATCCGTCAGGCCCTTCAGGCCGGCGATCATGCCGCTCTCCCAGTCGATGAGGGTGCCGTAGACGTCGAATGTCAGGGCCTTGAAGTCGGTGAGTTTCATTTGGGACGCTCCTTCAGGATTCGGAAATTTCTCGCAGGGTCGCGGCGACACGGTCGATCAGCAGATCGACCTCGCCCTCGGTGATGCAGATCGGGGGCGCGAAGCCGAGTGTTCCGTCCGCGAATGCCCGGAAGATCAGCTTGTTGCGATAACCGGCCTCGGCCAGTTTCGCCGCGATCTTGCGCTCGGCCGGGAACTTGGCCTTGCTCGTCTTGTCGGCGACGAGTTCGATCGCCGCGAGCAGGCCCTTCGCACGCACGTCCCCGACCAGCGGATGGTCCTCGAAGCCGCGCAGCCGGTCCTCGAAATAGGCGCCGACCTGGAGGGCGTTGTCGATCAGCCCGCCGCGATAGAGTTTCAGCACTTCGAGGCCGACGGCGGCGCTGACCGGGTGTCCGGAATAGGTGAAGCCGTGGCCCATCGGCACGCCATCGGGCGCGGCGTCGGCGATGACGTCATAGACGTGGTCGGCCATCAGCGCCGCGCCCATCGGGGCGTAGCCGGAGGTCAGCCCCTTGGCGATCGTCAGGAAGTCCGGGCTGAGACCCTCGTGCTCGCAGGCGAACATCGGGCCGGTCCTGCCGAAAGCGGTGATGACCTCGTCGACGATGAAGAGAATGCCGAGCTCGCGGCAGGTCGCTTCCATCGCCTTGCCAAAACCCTTCGGCGGCACGATCACCCCGCCCGAACCCTGAACCGGTTCCATGATGAAGGCGGCGACCTTCTCGCGGCCGATCTCGGCGACCTTGTCGCGCAGCGCCCGCGTCGAGGCGGCGATGATGGCATCGCCATCCGGGCCCGCGGGGTGCCGGTAGGGGTTCGGCGACGGGATATGATGCTGCCACGGCAGAGGTACGTCGAACTTGTCGTGGAAGAGCGGCAGCGCGGTCAGCCCGGACCCGTTCGAACTCGACCCGTGATAGCCGGCTTCGAGCGCGATGAAGTGCTTCTTCTCGGTCTCGCCACGGGCATTCCAGTAGTAGCGCACCAGCCGGATCACCGTATCCACCGCGTCGGACCCGCCCAGCGTGAAGAAGACATGGTCGAGGCTGCCCGGCGCCAGTTCCGCGAGCTCGGCCGCCAGTCGGATCGCGGGCGCGCTTCCGAAGTGGAAATAGCCGGTCGCATAGGGCAGCCGCTCCATCTGCTCGGTCGCGGCGGCGACGATGGACTTGTGCCCGTATCCCGCGTTGACGCACCAGAGCCCCGCGAAGCCGTCCAGCAGCTCGTTCCCGCGGGAGTCGGTCAGATAGCAGCCCCGTCCCGACTCCAGGACGGTCACGCCCCGGCGCTCATGCTCGCGGAGCGCGACGACGGGATGGACGAGATGCGCGCGGTCCAGCATCTCGAGCGAATTATCAAGCATTTCACTTCCTCCTCGGGACAGATCGATGTCCCCATGACACTTCGATTCACTCGAAATATTCGGCCATTCGTGTGCTCGCCCGCGGCATGACGTTTTTCATTTCCGCCGCGCGCGGCAGGAACTGCCGCGCTATTCCGGGGTCGAGAGTTGCCTTCGCAGCTGATCGGTCCAGTCGCGCAGGATGGCATCGAAATAGGTGGGGTCGTCGCGCCAGATCTTCTGGAACGACATGCCGCGGATGAGCAGCATGGTCTGATCCATGAGCGCGTTCTTCCGTTCGGCCGAGAGCGGCACTTCCGCCAGGCATTTGTCCCAGAGTGTGGCGAGCTTCTCGATATAGCGGGTCGAGCCGGGCATGACCGCGGCCATGGTTTCCTCGTCGACCCGCGCCAGCGCGAGGTAGTCGAGCGTGACGTAGAACAGTGGACCGGAATAGCGCTCGCGGATGAAGTCGATCAGGACCCCGATCGCGGAACCGTCGCGGGATAGGGTCTCGGAAAACTCCGAGATCCGGTCGATTTCCTCGTCGAGCAGCAGCGAGAAGGCGGCTTCGAGCAGCGAGGCGCGGGTCGGATAGTGATGCAGCAGGGCCCCCCGGCTGACCTCCGCCTTGCGTGCGATGTCATGCGTCGAGGTGCGCTGCAGCCCGTTCAGCGAGATGCAGGCGAGCGCGCCCCGCAGTATCCGTTCCTGCGTCTCCTGCGAACGCTCCTCCTGCGTTCGGCGCCTGTCGGCCAGAGCGGTTCCTTCCGGCATCCGGATTTCCTCCTATCCGTTCACGGACTGGCCGAGCACATCGGGCAGCCACAGCACAATTTCGGGGAAGGCCACGAGTAGGGAAGCGGCCAGGCACATGAGCAGGAAGAACGGGATCGAATAGAGCGCGACCCGGCCGATGGTCCTGCGGCTGATCGCCTGGATGACGAATAGGTTGAATCCGACCGGCGGCGTCATCAATCCGAGCTCGATCATGATGACCAGGAAGATCCCGTACCAGACCGGATCGAAGCCCGCCTGAACGACGATGGGCAGGGTGATCGGCAGGCTCATGACGATGATCGAGATGCCGTCGAGGAAGAAGCCAAGCACGATGTAGAAGAGCGCGAGGCACAGGATCAGAACATGGGGCGACATGTTCAGCCCCTCGATGAAGAGCGCGATCTCGCGCGGGATGTGCATGTAGCCGATCGCCGACGACAGGAAGGCCGCGCACATCAGGATCGCGCAGACCATCGCCGAGGTGGTGAGCGCGCCGGCGAGCGAGTCGCGGAACACCTGCCAGCTGAGCTGCCGCGTCGCCGCCGAGAAGACGATGGCTGCGAAGACCCCGATGCCGGCGGCCTCGGACGGGGTCGCCCAGCCGGTGTAGATCGACCCGAGCACGACGACGATCAGCGAGAGCACGGGCGCGAGGTTGCGCAGAATCTCCATCGGGCGCTCGTCGTCCGGATCGTAGTCCGATTTCGGCGACAGGCTCGGGTTCAGCAGGCAGCGGACGGAAATGTAGGCCGCGTAGAGCGCCGCCACCAGGAGGCCCGGGACGATGCCCGCGATGAAAAGCTTGGCGATCGAGACCTCGGCCAGGACACCGTAGATGATGAGTACGATCGAGGGCGGGATCAGCAGGCCGAGGCTGCCGGCCCCGGCGAGCGACCCGAGTGCCAGGCTTTCCGAATAGCCGCGCTGGAGCAATTCGGTGGTGGTGATCTTGCCCACCGTCGCGGTCGTGGCCGCGCTGGACCCCGAGACGGCGGCGAAGAGCGCCGAGCCCGCGACGTTGGTGTGCAGCAATCCACCGGGGATGAAGCGCACGAGGGGAGCCAGGCCGCGGAACAGCCGGTCCGATATGTCCGTGCGGAACATGAGCTCACCCATCCAGATGAACATCGGCACGGCGGCGAGTTCCCAGGAGCTCGCGCTCCGGACCACGATGCGGCTGGCGATGGCGCCGATCCGCTCGGGCGAATACTCCATGATCCCGTAGAGCGACGCGGTGGCGGCGAAGGCGAGGCCGAGGAAGACCCACATGCCGGAGGCGAGCGCCAGGATCAGGATCAGGAAGACGACCAGGGTGGCGAGGATCGGGTCCATGTCAGAGCGCCTCCCCCGCCGCGTGCTCGCGCTCGAACGGGCCGAACACCGCCGCCAGCGCCCGCAGCATGAGCTGCGTCGCAAGCAGCGCCGCGCCCAGGAAGGCGATGAGGTCGGGGATCCAGAGCGGTACCTCGGCGATGCTCGCGCTCACCGCGCCGCGGCTCCAGTCCTTGGCCATGTTCCTGAACAGGAAGACGGTGATGCCCGCGACCATCGCGAAGCCGGTGGCGGCGACGATGCCCTCCAGTCCCCGGAACACCCGGTCCGGGAGAACGTCGGTCAACAGGGTGACGCGGATCATCGCCCCGCTGCGCAGCGCCCAGGCGAGCGACAGGAAGGTGATGCCCATGACGGCGAAGCCGATGAACTCATCGAGAACATTGGTCGAGATCCCGAACAGCGACCGCAGCAGCGTTTCGAGAAGTATGTGGCCGACGGCGTAGATCAGAATGGCCGCGGCGAGGACCATCGCCAGTCTGGCGACGAGGTCCACGAGCGATTGCAGGGTGCGCATCGATCTCCCTCCCTGTGACATTGTGGTTTTCGCGGGCGGACGCCAGGGCCCGCCGGCTCGCATGATCCGATTGGTCAAACCGGCTGGTCAGGCTAGTTGGTCAGTTTGGCCTTGAACGCATCGATGATCTCCTGGCCCTCGGGTCCGGTATCGGCCAGCCACTCGTCGAGCGTTGTCTGCCCGGCCGCCCGCAGGGCGTCGCGGTAGGTCGGGTCGGTCGAGGTCACGACCGTCACGTTCTGTTCTTCCAGCTGCCTGTAGGTCGCGGCCAGACGGTCCGGCACCGCCGCCCAGTTCTCGGCGCTCACCCGCTCGGCGGCGCGAAGAACCCCTTGCCGCTGCTCCTCGCTGAGGTCGTCGAACACGAAACGGCTCATGTGGACGAAGTTCAGCACGATCGCGTAGTCGAAGATCTCGGTATAGGTGTCGTAATAATCGCTGAAGCTCGAACTGACGCCGCCTTCGGCGGAACTCAGGACCGCGTCGATCGCGCCGGTGGAACTGGCCGGAACGACATCCGCCCAGGACATGCGCACCGCGTTGGCGCCGAGCTGGTTGAGGGTGGTAGTCCCGTTCTTGTCATAGGTACGGATCTTCACCCCCGAGAGCGCCGCCTGATTGTCGAAGGGAACTTCTCCCCAGATGCCCGACGGCGGCCAGGGCGAGGCATAGAGCAGGATCTGGTCGTTCTCCTCGAAGATCCGCTCGAAGCTCGCCTCCGAAGCCTCGTAGAGAAGTCGCGCCTCGTCGATATCCGCGACCAGGAACGGCAGGGACGACACGAGGAACAAGGGATCGATGCCGCCGAGCGCCCCGCCATAGGTATCGGCGATTTCCAGGGCTCCTTCACCCACGGCGTCGAAATGATCGGCGGATTTGTACCCCAGCGCGCCGCCGTAATGGACGATGATCTCGACCTCGCCATCGGTTTCCTCGGCGACGACCTCGGCGAAGCGCGCGTCGCCAACGCCGTGAATGGAGTTGGCGGCGTATTCGTTCGACAGATTGAGCGTGATCTCCTGCGCCGTCACCCCGGAGGCGACGGTCGCGGTGACGGCCGCTCCGAGCAATCTTGCCATCAGGTCTTGCATCCTGGAACTCCTCTTCTGATGTCCGGGTCTGGGTCAGACCAGAGTCATCGCATTGATATCGCGCGAGAAATCCGTCAGCTTCCGGTAGCCGTCGGAGGTGATGAGCACGGTGTCCGAATGACGGTATCCGCCCTGTCCCCGCCAGTAGAGGCCGGGCTCGATGCTGATGATCATGTTCTCCTCGAGCACGTCGTCGCTGCCCTCGGCGACCCAGGGCCCCTCATGGCCGCCCATGCCGATGCCATGCCCGACGCGGTGCAGGAGATTGTCGCCGAAGCCCTCGGCGCGCAGGAAGGTCATGACGCGATGGTCCACCTCATGCGCGCTGATGCCCGGGCGCAGCATGTCGTAGCCGATGTCGCAGGCCGCGAGCATCGTGGCGAAGATCTCGGCCTCTTCCGCCGAGGGGGCATGAAGGAAGAAGGTCCGCTCCGTCTCCGCCGAGTAGCCGTTCACGCGCAGGAAGGAGAGGCCGACGTTCGGGCCTTCCCGGAAGGTATCGGAGGGTTCGGGAAAGCGGTGCGGCTGGGCGCTGAAGGGCGCGGCCCAGGCGCCGAGCCAGATCGAACTCGTGTACTGGTCGAATGTTCCCTCGCGCCTCACGATCTCAGCGCGCAGTTCCGGTATCCGGTCGTAGCCACCCTTGATCGAGTTTCCCAGCCGGGCCGCGTCCATGATCATGCGGAGACCGAGGTCGGAGTATCTCGCGGCGGTCTCGACGCGGCGGATCTCGTCCGCCGACTTGACGAGCCGGAGCGTCTCGATCAGCGGCATGACTTCGGGCGCGTAATCCGCGATGCCGGCCATGATCTCGGCGGGCATCGAAGGCTCGACCGCGATCCGCTCCCCGACGGACAGCACCGAGCCGAGCGCGTCGAGATAGGTCTCGCCCGGCAGGGCGGGATAGTCGACATATTCGACGATCCGGTGCGGCAGCGCGATTGTCGCGATATTCTCGGCTTCGATCCGCGGCGTCACGATGACGGGATCGCCCTCCGGCCGCGCGACCAGGAAGAAGGCGCGTTCGAACGGAACGTAGCGAAAGCCGGTCAGGTAGTAGATGCTGTCGGTCGACGTGATGAGCGCCGCGTCGAGACCCTTCGAGGCGAGGCTCGCCCGGAGTTTCGCGTATCGCCCCTGATGCTCGTCGTTCATGTTTTCTCCATACAAGCCGTCTGGACTGTTTGTTTATAATGCGCGAAGTCGTGCGAAATGTCGTGCTGAATGTCGGTGGCGCTTCGACACAAAATGCTGGAGCCGGCCAATCCCAAGGCACGGTGAGCACGATTTGGGAAGCGCGCGGCCGAATCCGGGTCGCCCCATGCGATTCCAGGACGTTCCGATTCGGATCTTTCCGAAAGACCTCCCGCGGCAGGAAATCGCGGCTGGTTCCCGTCGCCCGCGCATAACTGCCGCCGGACCGGGATCTTCGGCAGCATCTCCCGGCGCGTGCATGGGACATTTCTCCACGCGGGCCAGCTCGGGCAAACATCCCGGGCTCCCGGAAAGGACCAGACTTGGACCAACGCCGCCGCCCCAGCGGGGCCACGGACGGGAGCGACATGATGGACGAATACAGACTGGCACTCATTCCCGGCGACGGAATCGGCACGGAGGTGACCGACGCGGCGATGAGGGTGACGAGCGCCGCCGCCGCGCGCTTCGGCTTCGGCCTCTCCTCCGAGACCTTCCCCTGGTCATGCGACCACTACCGGACGACGGGCGAGATGATGCCCGGGGACGGTATCGAGATCCTCCGGGGCTTCGATGCGATCTTGCTCGGCGCGGTGGGCTGGCCCGCCAGCGTTCCCGACTCGGTCTCGCTGCACGGGCTGCTGCTGCCGATCCGCAAGGCCTTCAACCAGTACGCGAACATTCGCCCGCACCGCTTGTTGAAGGGTGTGGAGGGACCGCTCAGGAGCGGAGGGTTCGATATCCTCTGCGTCCGCGAGAATACGGAAGGGGAATATTCCGGCGCCGGCGGCCGTGTGCACCAGGGCACGGGCAACGAGGTCGCGGTCGAGACCGCGATCTTCACCCGCGCGGGCGTCGAGCGCATCCTGCGTTTCGGCTTCGAGCAGGCACGCGCGCGGCGAGGCCACCTCACCTCGGTCACCAAGTCCAACGCGCAGAAATATTCGATGGTGTTTTGGGACGAGGTGACGGAGGAGCTCGCCGCGGACTACCCGGACGTGACCGTCAGCCGGATGCATATCGACGCCATGGCCGCGAAGATGGTGATGGCGCCGCGGGATCTCGACGTGGTCGTCGCATCGAACCTCTTCGGCGACATCCTCACCGATCTCGGAGCGGCCATCCAGGGAGGGCTGGGCTTCGCGGCATCGGCGAACATCAACCCCGAACGCACCGCGCCCTCGATGTTCGAGCCGGTGCATGGCTCGGCTCCCGATATCGCGGGCAGAAACATCGCCAACCCGATCGCCGCCATCTGGTCGGCCGCGCAGATGCTCGACCACCTCGGCGAAAGCGAGGCCGCGGGAGCGGTACTCGCCGCGATCGAAACCGCCACTTCGAGGGGCATCGGCACCCGTCCGGGCCTCAACACCACCGATGAAATCACCGCGGCCGTGCTCGCCGCGATGGAGGGCTGAGATGACCACGCATGCGATACCGACCGCCGATCTCCGCGCGCGGCTCCGCGACCCGGACCTGTTTCGCGAGGCCGCGCTGATCGACGGCGCGTGGCTCTCCCGCGCGGACATGGAGGTCACCGATCCCGCCACCGGCGGCACCCTCGGCCAGATGCCCGATTGCACCGCCGCCGAGACGGAGGCGGCCATCGCCGCGGCCGAGCGGGCGATGGGGCCCTGGAAGGCCCGGACGCATCTGGAGCGCGCCGATCTGCTCCTGGCCTGGCATCGGCTGATGCTCGACCATGCCGACGATCTCGCATCGATCCTCACCGCCGAACAGGGCAAGCCGCTGGCCGAGGCGAAGGCCGAGATCCTCTACGGCGCCTCCTTCGTGCGCTGGTTCGCCGAGGAAGCGCGGCGGATCAACGGCGCGGTCATTCCATCGCCGGTGCCGGGCAAGATGCTGCTCGCCATGAAGGAGCCGGTCGGCGTCTGCGCGATCATCACGCCTTGGAACTTCCCCAATGCCATGATCGCCCGCAAGGTCGCCCCCGGCCTCGCCGCCGGCTGTACGATGGTGATCAAGCCTTCGGACTTCACCCCCTATTCGGCGCTCGCGCTCGGCGTGCTGGCGGAGCGGGCCGGCATCCCGAAAGGCGTCCTCAACATCCTCACCGGCCGGCCCGAGGCCATCGGCGCGACGCTCACCGCCTCGCCCGTGGTGCGCAAGCTCTCCTTTACCGGCTCGACCCGCGTCGGAGCACTGCTGGCCGGGCAATGCGCGCCGACCCTGAAGAAGCTGTCGCTCGAACTGGGCGGCAATGCTCCCTTCATCGTCTTCGACGACGCGGATGTCGACGCGGCGGTTGAAGGCGCCATGGCGTCGAAGTTTCGCAACGGCGGGCAGACCTGCGTCTGCGCCAACCGCGTTCTGGTCCAGTCCGGCATTCACGACCGCTTCGTCGCGGCGCTGGCTGCGAAGGTCGACGCCCTGAAGGTAGGCGCCGGGACCAAGCCCGGGACGATGATCGGCCCGATGATCAACGCGGCCGCCATCGCGAAGATCGAGGCCCATGTGGAAGATGCGCTCGCGAGAGGGGCGACGCGCGTCACCCGGCGCCGGGATCTGGGCGCGCGGTTCGCCGATCCGGTCGTTTTGACCGGCGCGACGCCTGACATGCGCCTCGCCTCGGAAGAAACCTTCGGCCCCGTCGCCCCGATCTTCCGGTTCGAGACCGAGGACGAGGCGCTGGCACTCGCCAACGGGACGCCTTTCGGCCTCGCAGCCTATTTCTACACCGCCGACATGTCCCGCGCCTTCCGGTTCGGCGCCGCGCTGGAGGTCGGACTCGTGGCGCTCAACACCGGAGCCGTCAGCCACGCCGAGGCTCCCTTCGGCGGCGTGAAAGCCTCGGGGCTCGGCCGCGAGGGCGCGCGGGAGGGCATCGAGGAGTACCTCGAGACGAAGGCGTTCCACATCGGCGGCCTCGCCCGGATCGCCGGTGGCGCGTAGTCACTCGGTCGCGCGCCGAAACGGTCCCTGCGCGGCGACAGCAGCACGTTGCACGCAGTACAGGTGCCCGCGCGGCGCAGTCTCCAACGCGGTGGTCGGGAGGAACCCAGGGCTCAGCGCGATACCGAAATGGCAGAAACCGCATCGAGGATGGCCGCTTGGGAACCGCGCCCGCAGCGTCCGGCCCGGGAATGTGGCAGCCGTCAGGGCCTCCAGCGGCATCCGCTGCCGCTGGAAGACCACCTCCAAGTGCAATCAATGAGAATCCACCGCCCAGCCACGCCGGATCTGCTCGATCTGCTCGGCATCATAGCAGCTGAGCCGCCCGCCGAGGGTCCGGTGTTGGAGATCCCCTCGGCGGTCAGGCGGATCACCCGTTCGATGGAGACGCCGAGCCTTCGGGCGGCTTCCTTGTTGGTTATGTGGCGCGCGATGAGCGCTTCGGCCGCGCGGGCCTCGGTTTAGGTGAAATAGGTCCGTCCGTTCCAGGCGCGCCCGAGGCCGAACGCCTTGGTGATGCGATTGGCACGCGACCAGGTGAAGCCGAACCGGGTCGCCCGCGCGTCCATGGGAGTGGAGGTCACCCTCGTCAACCTCGGCGCCCAGCAGCGCGCGGCCAGCGCGCCAGGGCGCGGCGCCAGCGATATGAGTCCGGACCACGGCGCGGATCGCGCTCGAACTCCGGCGACTGGCGGATGCCCATCAGCCATTGATGGAACCAGCCATAATTGCGCTTGTGATGGCTCGGATCGGCGCAGGGCGCGGTGTCGAAACCCGCGAGGATTTCGCGCAGCGTGTCCGGCCCCCGGGCGAGGATATCGAAGCCGGTATGGCCCGCATGGCGCAACTGGTCGGCGTCGAGTTGGCGCGGGCGGTGGTCCGGGCCGAAGAGGATCCGGCATCCCAGCGCCTGCGCGGCTCGCGCCACGACGTGGAGCGCCAGCCGGTCCGGCCAGATCGATTGGCCACGCCGCGCAACCCTTTGTCCGCAGGTAGCGCTCCAGCGCGGTCTCGGGTCGCGGTTCCACGACCGCCACCGCGGTCTTGATCCGCCCCAGGTTCAAGCCTATGAGCCGGCTCAGGTCGTAGCCCTGCCCCCGGTTCGCGCGACCCAGAGCACGATCAGTTCGGCGCCGTGGCAATGGCAGCGCTGGATCGCGAGGATCGACCAGTGGCAGCGCCCGGCGGCGGCGATCCCGGACGCGGCGATGTCCTCCAGCACGCAGAGCGGGCAGACGCGCGGTAGCGCCTTGTTGACCAGGCCGTGGTTGGTGATGTCGTCGCCGAGGATCATGCAGCCCCGGCGACGGCGTCCGGATCGAGGCGCGGGTCAGCGCCGCGCGGTGACCCCGACCACGACCGCGAGCTCAGCGAGCGCCGCGCCATCGCCTCGGATGGTGCCGGTCCAGTCGAGCCCGACATCGAGGCAGAAGTCGGAGGCGAAGGCGGCACGGTTCCGGGCCGCGAGCCGGGTAACCAGGGAGGTGGCGGTTTCACCCGCCACCAGCGGAGGCGTCAGCGCGATCCGTCGCATGCGGGATCGGTCGCGTCCAGGATCCTGCGCGGATCGATCCGCGTGTAATTCGCCACGCTGAACGGATCCGGGCCATCGAGGCGTCCCGACCGGCGCCGGAACATCGCCGCGAAATGCTCCGGCCCGAGCGCGTCCGAGCCCGAGCGCCAGGCTTCCTCGATCGCTCCGATGATCTGCTCGATCAGAAGGCCGAAATGCCCGTCGGCGACATGCAGCAGCCGTGCCCCGAAGTCGCGCTCGGCGAGGAGCGTCGGCCGGGATGAGGCCTGCGCGACCCGCGAATTCGTGGATCAGCCCCGAGATCCAGTCCGCCGAAGCCGGATCGAGCCGCCTGAACTCGATCGGACAGAGCCGCCGGGCGAACTGGGGATCATGGTTGAGGATCGAAATGAGGTCGTCGGTGCCGGAGAGGATGACGCCGACCGGCCAGCCGCCCCGCAGCAGCGACTTCAGCGTATTGACCACGGCGCGCAGCTCCCTCGGCGACTGATGCCGGAGAATGTCCTGCGCCTCGTCGAAGTGCAGGATCAGCGTCCGGCGCGCGCGCAGGTGCTCGCGGACTAGGCCGGACGGTCGCGCTCGATCTCATACCCGAGCGCGGTCGGCGTCGCCATGCCGACGAACTTCAGCGGCGCGGGCGAAAGCACGCTCAGCGAGACGAACGACACCTCCGGGGACTCGCCGTCCGGCGCCGGAGCATGCCGCGTCAGCAACCGCGCGATCGTGCGCGTCTTGCCAGAGCCCGAGGCGCCGATCACGGCGATACCGCACATCTGCTTCTGGATCCCGGCGGCGAGATCGCCGCGTCGGCGCGCGAGAAGCGCCAGGAACTCGGACCCGAGCCTGTCGGAGGTTTCGTGGCCGACGAAGACCGCGCGAAGCTCGGCCAGCCGCCAGCCAGTGCGTCGGGGTGGATCGGCGACATTCTATTCATCTTCGATCCTCCAGCGCGGGCCCTCGGAGGCGCGGGCAGTTCTGGCATCGTGAGTGCCTCGGCCGGTGGGATGTCGTCCCGAGCAGACCGCCGTGCGCGGGCGCGGTCTCCGGCATGTCGCCGGGGACATCGCCTGGGACGTCGCCCGGGACATCAATGGTCAGCCCGAGGAAGAGCGAGGCTTCGAGCCGGCCGAGGTCCTCCGCCGACAGGCAGTGCGGGCCAACTCATGCGCGCGCCCGGGCGGCGCTTGCGCCGGCCACGCTTGAGCGTCCAGCGCGCGTCGCGGTCCTTTTGTGCCAGTTTCTCCGGTTTCGCCTTCCAGTCCTCCGGAATGCCGCCGCCCTTGACGAT
>NZ_JBKQWU010000071.1:0-14598 GCF_047275745.1 Amaricoccus sp. W119
TCGGGCGGTTCCGGGCTACGCCCTCCACCACCCGAACCACCCCATCGAAATCCGCATCACCCGGGTCCCCGATTCCACGCCGATCCCGGTCCCCGGTCCCGCGCCGATTGACAGCCTTGCCACGCTGTGCATCGGGGGCGGCATGGGCGTCGCCATGTGCCTGGAACGGTAAGGCAGGAAAACGTGCGCAATATCATTGCGCAACTTTGGCCATCCTTGTAGCAATATTTCGGGGACGGCAAATTCTTGAAGGGGAGGGATTCATGTCCAAGGTTGCACTTGTTACCGGGGGGTCGCGTGGCATCGGCGCGGCAATTTCCAAGGCACTGATGGAGGCGGGATACACCGTCGCCGCCACCTATGCCGGCAACGACGACGCCGCAAAGGCATTCACCGAGGAAACCGGGATCAAGACCTACAAATGGTCGGTCGCCGACTATGACGCCTGCGCCGAGGGCATCAAGAAGATCGAGGAAGAGCTTGGTCCCATTGCTGTTCTGGTCAACAACGCGGGGATCACGCGCGACGCGATGTTCCACAAGATGACGCCGCAGCAGTGGAAAGAGGTCATCGACACCAATCTGACCGGCGTCTTCAACATGACCCACCCGGTCTGGGCGGGAATGCGCGACCGCAAGTTCGGGCGGATCATCAACATCAGTTCGATCAACGGGCAAAAGGGCCAGGCCGGCCAGGCGAACTATTCCGCCGCCAAGGCGGGCGACCTGGGCTTTACCAAGGCCCTGGCCCAGGAAGGCGCCCGGGCGGGCATCACAGTGAACGCGATCTGCCCCGGCTATATCGCGACCGAGATGGTCAAGGCCATCGATGAAAAGGTGCTGAACGAGCGGATCATCCCGCAGATCCCGGTGGGCCGTCTGGGCGAGCCCGAGGAGATTGCCCGGACCGTGGTGTTCCTGGCATCCGACGATGCCGGCTTCATCACCGGCTCCACCATCTCCGCCAATGGCGGCCAGTTCTTCGTTTGAGGGAAACACCCATGAGAGACCTCGGTCCCGATATCGACCCGATCGAATCCCGCGAATGGCAGGACGCCATTGCCGACGTGATTGAACGCGATGGCCCCAACAGGGCTCATTTCCTGCTCGATAGAGCCGTCGCACAGGCCCGCGCCGCCGGGGCAACGCTGCCGTTCTCTGCAACGACCCCTTACCAGAACACGATCCCCGTGGACGATCAGTATGAGTTTCCGGGCGATCTGGACATGGAATGGCGCATCCGCACCATCAACCGCTGGAACGCCATGGCGACGGTCGTGCGCCGCAACAAGGAATCCAGCGAATACGGCGGGCATATCGCATCCTTCGCCTCCTCGGCGGTGATGTATGATGTCGGGCTGAACCACTTCTGGCGCGCGCGGTCGGCGATTCACGGCGGCGATCTGGTATTCTTCCAGGGCCATGTGGTGCCCGGCATCTATGCCCGGTCCTTCATGGAAGGCCGCATCACCGAAGAGCAGATGCTGAACTTCCGGTCCGAGGTCGGGGGCGAGGGGCTGTCGTCCTATCCCCATCCCTGGCTGATGCCGGACTATTGGCAGTTCCCGACTGTCAGCATGGGACTTGGCCCGCTGATGGCGATCTATCAGGCGCGGTTCATGAAATACATGCACAACCGCGGGCTGATCGATATGGCCGACCGCAAGGTCTGGTGTTTCCTGGGCGACGGAGAGATGGACGAGCCGGAAAGTCGCGGTGCCATCGACCTGGCCGCGCGCGAGGGTCTCGACAACCTGATCTTCGTCATCAACTGCAACCTGCAACGCCTGGACGGCCCGGTGCGCGGCAACGGCAAGATCGTGCAGGAGCTGGAAGGCAATTTCCGAGGCGCGGGCTGGAATGTCGTCAAGCTGCTCTGGGGCAAGGGCTGGGACGATCTGCTAGAAAACGACACCAGCGGCCGGCTGCGCCAGTTGATGGATGAAACGGTGGACGGCGACTATCAGACCTTCAAGTCCAAGGACGGCGCGTTTATCCGCAAGCATTTCTTCGGCAAGTATCCCGAAACTGCGGCCTTGGTCGAGGACTGGTCCGACGATCAGATCTGGTCGCTGAGCCGGGGCGGCCACGATCCCGAGAAGGTCTATACCGCGTTCCGCAAGGCGACCGACACCAGGGACCAGCCGACGTGCCTGCTGATCAAGACGGTCAAGGGCTATGGAATGGGATCCGCGGGCGAAGGGCAGAACACCACCCACCAGCAGAAAAAGCTGGCAGAGGACCAACTGCGCGCGTTCCGAGACCGCTTCAAGATCCCCGTGTCCGACGAGGATTTGCCGAAGGCCCCCTTCGTCGCGTTGAACAACGCCCAGAAGGCCTATCTGGCGGACCGCCGCAAGGCCCTGGGTGGCGCGTTCCCGCAGCGTGTCAGCACCTCGCCCAAGCTGGCAATCCCGCCGCTCGAGGCGTTCAAGGCGCAGCTTCAGAACACGGGCGAGCGCGAGATTTCGACCACGATGGCCTTTGTGCGCATCCTGACCACACTTCTGCGCGACAAGGAGCTGGGCAAGCATATCGTGCCGATCGTGCCGGACGAAAGCCGCACCTTCGGGATGGAGGGGCTGTTCCGATCCATAGGGATCTACAATCCCGCCGGCCAGCACTATACGCCCGAAGATCGCGAGCAGATGTCCTATTACCGCGAAGCAGCGGATGGGCAGGTCTTGCAGGAAGGCATCAACGAGGCCGGTGCCATGGCCGACTGGATCGCGGCGGCCACGTCCTATTCCAACCACGGCGTGCCGATGATCCCGTTCTTCATCTACTATTCGATGTTCGGCTTCCAGCGGGTGGGCGATCTTGCCTGGGCCGCCGGCGACAGCCGCGCCCGCGGCTTCATGCTGGGGGGCACGGCGGGCCGCACGACCCTGAACGGCGAGGGGCTGCAGCACGAGGACGGCCACAGCCACATCCTGGCCGGGACCATCCCCAACTGCATCAGCTACGACCCGACCTTCCAGTACGAGGTGGCGGTCATCGTCCATCACGGGCTCACGCGGATGTTCCAGGATCAGGAGGATGTGTATTTCTACCTGACCCTGATGAACGAGAACTACAGCCACCCCGACATGCCCGACGGCGTCGAGGACGGCATCATCCGCGGCCTCTACCGCTTCCGCGAGGCCGCCCAGCCGGCAGAGCGGCACGTGAACCTGATGGGCTCGGGCACCATCCTGGTGCAGGCGATCAAGGCCGCCGACATGCTGGAAGCCGATTTCGGCGTCACTGCCGACATCTGGTCGGCGACAAGCCTGAACGAACTGGCCCGCGACGGCCAGGACGCAGAACGTTGGAACCGCCTGAACCCGATGGAACCCCCGCGCGCCGCTTTCGTCACGCAGGCGCTGTCCAAGGCCAAGGGACCGGTGATCGCCGCCACCGACTACATGAAGAACTATGCCGAGCAGATCCGGGCCTTCGTGCCGGGCCGCTACACGGTGCTGGGGACCGACGGGTTCGGTCGCTCCGACAGCCGGGTGAACCTGCGGAGGTTCTTCGAGGTCGATGCCAACCACATCGCCGCCGCAGCCATGGTGGATCTGTTCCGTGACGGTGCGGTCGACGAGGCGACGCTGAAAGCTGCCCTTGCCAAGTATGACATCGACGGCGCCAAGCCGAACCCCCGGCTGGTCTGAGCGGGAAGAAGGAGGAGACACATCATGCCTGTTGAAGTGAACGTTCCCGACATAGGCGATTTCAAGGATGTCCCGGTCATCACCGTTCTGGTGAAGGTGGGCGACACCATCGCCGCCGAGGACCCGTTGATCGAGCTTGAATCCGACAAGGCCACAATGGAGGTGCCAAGCCCCGTCGCAGGCCGCATCGCCTCTATCGTGGTGAAGGAAGGCGACCGGGTATCTGAGGGATCGGTGATCCTGACGGTCGAGGCCGAGGGCAGCGACGCCGCTGCCGCCGCATCGGCGCCTACATCGGCGCCCGCCGCCGCGCCTGCCGCATCGGTTCCGGCGGCGGCAGCCCCCGCAGCTCCCGCCGTCACAGATTCGGGGTTCAACAAGGCCCATGCTTCGCCGTCGATCCGCGCCTTTGCGCGGCAGTTGGGGATTGATCTGGCCAAGATCAACGGCTCGGGCCGCAAGGGGCGCATTCTGCGCGACGACGTGACGGCGGCGCTAAAGGCCAGCGCAGTCCCGGGCGCTGCCGCATCGGGCGGCGCGGCGCTGAGCGGCGGCATGGGCATCCCGCCGATTCCGGTTGTGGACTTCTCGAAGTTCGGTCCGGTCGAAAACGTAGAAATGGCGCGCATCAAGAAGCTGTCCGGCCCCGCGCTGCACCGGTCTTGGCTGAACATCCCCCATGTCACCCATCAAGAGGAAGCCGACATCACCGAGATCGACCAGTTCCGCAAGGAACTGGACCACGAGGCCAAGAAGGACGGCTATCGCGTCACCCTGCTAGCGCTTGTGATCAAGGCCAGCGTGTCCGCACTGCGCAAGCACTGGGAGTTCAACTCGTCGATCCACCCCGACGGCGACAAGCTGATCCGCAAGTCCTATTACAACATCGGCTTTGCCGCGGACACGCCGAACGGGCTCGTGGTGCCGGTCATCAAGGACGCCGACCGCAAGGGGATTGTCGACATCTCGAAGGAACTGGGCGGCCTCAGCGCCAAGGCCCGCGCGGGGGAGTTGAAGTCCCAGGACATGCAGGGCGCGACCTTCACCATCTCGTCGCTGGGGGGCATCGGCGGTGTCGCCTTCACGCCTATCGTGAACGCCCCCGAGGTGGCGATCCTGGGCCTGACGCGCTCCCGGATGGCGCCGGTCTGGGACGGCCAGCAATTCGTGCCGCGCAACATGCTGCCGATGTCCATCAGCTATGACCACCGCGCCATCGACGGGGCGTTGGCGGCTCGCTTTGCCGCGACGCTGAAGCACCTGCTCGGCGACGTGCGCCGGATCATGCTGTGAAGGAGGGCCGAAACATGGACGTCAAGGTTCCCGACATCGGCGATTTCAAGGATGTGCCGATCATCACCCTCTTGGTCGCCGTGGGCGACGAGGTTGCCGAGGAGCAGCCGCTTATCGAACTGGAATCCGACAAGGCGACGATGGAGGTGCCCAGCCCCACCGCAGGCCGGATCACCGCGATCTCGGTCAAGGAAGGCGATCGGGTCTCCGAAGGATCGGTGATCCTGACGCTGGACGCCGCCGGCGCCGCCGCCGAACCCGCCAAGGGCAAGGAGGAGCCGCGCAAGGACAGCAGCGGCGGTCGTGACAGCAGCCCCGCCGCAGCTCAGCCCGTCCCGGCAGCGCTGTCCGCTTCGGTGCGCGGCGACATCCATGCCGAGGTGGTCGTGCTCGGTTCAGGTCCGGGCGGCTATACGGCGGCGTTCCGCGCGGCCGACCTGGGCAAGAAGGTCGTGCTGATCGAACGCTATCCAACGCTGGGTGGGGTCTGCCTGAACGTCGGCTGCATTCCGTCCAAGGCACTGCTGCACGCCGCCAAGGTCATCTCGGAAGCCGAGGAGATGGGCCATCATGGCCTGCGCTTCTCGCCGCCCGAGGTGGATCTCGATGCGCTGCGCGGCTGGAAGAACTCGGTCGTCACGCAGTTGACGGGCGGTCTCAGCGGTCTGGCAAAGGGCCGCAAGGTTCAGGTCGTGACCGGCTTTGGCACCTTTGCCGGACCCAACATGATCGCGGTCGACATCGAGGGGGCGACATCCACGGTCAGCTTCGACCAGTGCATCATCGCCGCCGGGTCCGAACCCGTGAAGCTGCCGTTCATTCCCCATGACGATCCCCGCGTGATCGATTCCACCGGCGCGCTGGAACTGGACGGCGTGCCCGCACGCCTTCTGGTTCTGGGCGGCGGCATCATCGGGCTGGAAATGGCCTGCGTCTATGACGCGCTGGGGTCCAGCGTAACGGTCGTGGAACTGATGGACCAGATCATCCCCGGCGCCGACAAGGACATCGTCAAGCCCCTGCATAAGCGGATCGAGGCCCGATACGAGAAGATCCTGCTCAAGACCAAGGTCACGGCGGTCTCGGCCGACGAGGACGGGCTGACCGTCACCTTCGAGGACGACAAGGGCGGCACCACCACCGATCGCTTCGACAAGATCCTTGTGTCGGTCGGGCGTCGGCCCAACGGCAAGATGCTGAACGCCGGCGCCGCGGGCGTGGCCGTGGACGACCGCGGATTCATCGCCGTGGACAGCCAGCAGCGTACCAATGTTCCCCATATCTTCGCCATCGGCGACGTGGTGGGCCAGCCGATGCTGGCGCACAAGGCAGTCCATGAAGGCAAGGTCGCAGCCGAGGTCGCGGCCGGGCACAACCGCCACTTCGACGCCCGCGTGATTCCCTCGGTCGCCTACACCGACCCCGAAGTTGCCTGGGTCGGCGTGACGGAAGCCCAGGCCAAGGCCAGTGGCCTGAAGGTTGGCAAGGGCGTTTTCCCCTGGGCTGCCTCTGGACGGTCGCTTTCACTTGGCCGGTCCGAGGGCATCACCAAGCTGATCTTCGACGAAACCGATCAACGCGTCATCGGCGCTGCCATCGTCGGCCCGAACGCCGGCGATCTGATCGCCGAGGTGGCCTTGGCCATCGAGATGGGAGCCGATGCGGTCGACCTTGGCCACACGATCCACCCGCATCCTACTCTGAGTGAGACGGTGAACTTTGCTGCCGAAATGTTCGAGGGCACGATCACCGACCTGATGCCGCCGAAGAAGCGTCACTGACTGTGATCGGGCGGCCACATCGGATCGCCCGATGCCTTCCGTCAGCACAGCAACAGGAGCCTGCTATGACCGACAAGAAGCCCGCCATGGGTTTCAATGAAGCGCTCAAGGCGTTTGATCCGACATCCCTGTTTCCGTTCATGAACTCTCAGGGCATGGCGGACTGGTTCCGCCGTCAGAATGTTGACGGCCTCGATCCCGCCTCAATGCTGAAGATGTGGCAGAAACGGCTGGATGCACTGGCCAGTGCCAACGAGCACGCAAGATCCCTCTACCGGTTGCAGATCGAGCGTCAGTTCCAGATTTTCGACGAGATGACGGCTGCCGCAACAGACAGCATGAAGCGGCTCGACACATCCGTCCGCTCCGAGGCGTCTGGGAACAATATCAAGGTTCTTTCGGACGCGGCCGACAAGGCTCTCGCGCTGATGCAGCGGCTTTCGGAGGAATCGCTGGTGGCGATGACCGAAACTCAGAAACGGTTTGCAGTTGAGGTGGATGCGGCCATCAAGGACTTGCGCGGCGCTTGAGCGACGAGGTCGGGTGACCCCATCCTGTACCGCGACGCGCACAAGAGCATCGGCGCGCTCCTGCTGGTGATCGACCATTCGACCCCGACCATGGTGCGCCACGAATCCGGCACGCCCGAGAATATCGGCTGCGTTGTCACAGACCCCCACAGGGGCCGGATCGGCCCGACGCTTCTGAGGAGGAAAGATGTCCCAAGTCTTCACATTCGTCTTGGCCCTGCTGCCAATCGCCACAGTGTTTCTGCTCTTGGTGGTGCTCGCACGCTCGGCCAAGCTTTCGATGGGCGTTGCCTATCTGGTCACGGCCGCGACCGCGCTTTTGGTCTGGGGCACGGACCTCAACAAGATTCTTGGCGCCACCGTGAACGGTGCCGTGACCGCAGTCAGCCTGCTCTACATCATCTTCGGTGCGATCCTGATGCTCTACACGCTGGAGGAAAGCGGCGGCATCCGGTCGATCCGGGCAGGGTTCACCAGCATTTCGCCTGACCGGCGGGTACAGGCGATCATCATCGCCTGGTTGTTCGGATCGCTGATCGAGGGGGCGTCCGGGTTCGGAACGCCCGCGGCCATCGCCGCGCCACTGCTGGTTGCCATCGGCTTTCCGGCCATGGCGGCGGTGCTGGTATCGCTGATCATCCAGTCCACGCCTGTGTCATTCGGGGCAATCGGCACGCCGATTCTTGTCGGTGTCAATACCGGGCTTTCGGGTCAGGCGATTGTCGAACAGACCATCGCACCGATGGCCTTCGCTGACTATCTGGTCGAGATTGCTGTCAAGGTTGCCACGCTGCATGGCCTGATCGGCTTTCTGATCCCGTTGATCATGATCGGCATGATGACGCGGTTCTTCGGTTCCCGGCGGTCCTTCGCCGAAGGGTTCCGCATCTGGAAATTCGCGCTGTTCGCCGGGCTTGCCTTCACCGTTCCCTACTGGATCATTGCCAGCCTGCTTGGCCCGGAATTTCCGTCCCTGGTGGGCGGCATCATCGGGCTGCTGATCGTCGTTCCCGCCGCACGGGCCGGCTTCCTGATTCCGAAGGAGGTCTTCGACTTTCCGCCCCGCGAACAATGGGACGGAAAATGGGTCGGCAAGCTGGACGATCTGGAGGATCACCGTGCCGGGCTTGAGATGATGCCGTTGCTCAAGGCCTGGGCGCCCTACATATTCGTGGTTCTTCTGCTGGTCGCGACGCGCACGATTCCCGATTTCAAGGCCTGGCTGACCGCCCCGGAACGGACCATGGCCTTCGATGATCTGTTCGGGTCGGGCATCAATGCCCGCGTGCAATGGCTGTATCTGCCTGGAACGGTGCTGATCCTCGCTTCGCTGTTCACCTTCCTGTTCCATCGAATGCGTCCGGCCGATTACGGCAAGGCATTGCGTACGTCGGGATCGACAATGATCGCGGCGTCCCCGGCACTGCTGTTGGCGGTGCCGATGGTGCAGGTGTTCATCAACTCTGCCTCGGACACGATGGCGTCGATGCCGATCGTGCTCGCCGAAAGCGTCTCGGCCGTGGTCGGCAGTGCCTGGCCGATGTTCGCGCCGCTGATCGGGTCGATGGGCGCCTTCGTCGCCGGATCGAACACGATTTCGAACATGATGTTCTCGTTGTTCCAGTTCTCGACCGCTGAACAGATCGGTCTGGGCGCGGCCGGGGCGGGATTGGTTGTTGCGCTGCAGGCCATCGGCGGTGCGGCAGGCAATATGATCTGCGTGCACAACGTGGTGTCAGCCTCGGCCACGGTGGGACTTGTGGACCGCGAGGGCGAAATCATCCGCATGACCCTGATCCCGATGTTGTATTATATCGTCCAGGGCGGCTTTCTTGGTCTTGCTATCCTGGCGGGCGGGCCGAACCTGTGGTGGATCGCCGTGCTGATCTGGCCGGCCGCCGTGCTGTTCCTGATGTCGCGCAATCGCGGGGCTGTTTCCGCCACCCAAACACGCTGAGGTCGTCATGTCCGGACAGCCAAATCCCCGCGTCGGCCTTTTCGTGACCTGTCTCGTGGATGCAATCCGCCCCAGCATCGGGTTTTCCGCCATCCAGCTTCTGGAGGAGGCCGGATGCCGGGTCGAGGTGCCGCAGGCACAGACCTGTTGCGGGCAACCGGCCTTGAACAGCGGAGACGAAAAGGATGCAGCAGCACTGGCGCGACAGACCATCGCTGCTTTCGAGGGCTTCGACTATATTGTGCTGCCCTCGGGTTCCTGTGCGGGAACCATCGTGCACGGCTATCCGGACCTGTTGGCCAAAGATCCGGTCTGGGCGCCCCGCGCCCGGATCCTCGCCGCGAGAACCCACGAGATCACCAGTTTCCTGGTTGATGTGATGGGTTTTCGGCCAAAGGGCCGTCGCCTGTCAGCGACGGCCACCTACCACGACAGTTGCGCAGGGTTGCGCGAACTGGGCATCGCCGCGCAACCCCGTGCGCTTCTGGCGGAGGTCGCGGGCCTGGAGATGCGGGGATTGGAAGGCAATGATGTCTGCTGCGGCTTTGGCGGCACGTTCTGCGTCAAGTATTCCGACATCTCGAACGCGATCGTCACCGAAAAGGCCGAGGCGATCGAGCGCACCGAGGCCGACCTGCTTCTGGCGGGAGATCTGGGATGCCTGATGAACATGGCAGGCAAGCTGAACCGCCGGGGCGCAAGGACGCGCTGTTTCCACACCATCGAGGTTCTGGCGGGCCGGGCCGACGGTCCCGCCATCGGCGAGGAGGGCTGAGCATCATGAGCGCACCAGAGGCATCTGTGCAGGTTTCGTTCAAGAACCGTGCCAAGACGGCACTGGCGGACAGAACGCTGAAGATCGCCATCGACCGCACCACCGGCACGGCCGAGGCCAAGCGCGCGGTGGCAGTGGCGGCGTTTCCCGAATTCCAGGCCGCCCGCGCACGCGGACGCGCGATCAAGGATCACGTGATCGCCCATCTGGACTATTATCTCGAACAGTTCGAGCGCAACGCCACCGCATCTGGTGCTACGGTCCACTGGGCATCCGACGATGCCGAGGCGCGAGCGATCATCACCCGCATCTGCCTGGATGCCAAGGCCAAGTTGGTGACGCGGTCGAAATCCATGCTGGGCGAAGAAATCGGCCTGCCGCATGCTTTGGCCGATGCCGGGATCGAGCGGGTCGAGACCGACCTGGCCGAACACATCATCCAGCTTGCCGGAGAGGCCCCCTCACACATCGTCTGGCCCGCGATGCACCGCACCCGCGAACAGGTGGCCGAACTGTTCAAGATAGCTCATCACCCGCCGCCCTCGGCCGACGATCCGGCCACCATGGTGCAAAGCGCGCGGCGCGAATTGCGCGCCAAGTTTCTGGGGGCCGACATAGGCATTTCGGGGTCGAACTTCCTGGTGGCCGATACGGGTGCCACCTGCACGGTGACGAATGAAGGCAATGCCGAACTGACCACCACGCCGCCGCGCATTCATATCGTCACGGCGGGGATCGAGAAAATCGTGCCCACCACCGCCCATGCCCTGTCCCTGCTGCGCCTGCTGGTGCGGTCGGCCACGGGCGGCGAACTGACGCAATACACGACATTCCACTGCGGACCCAAACGTCCTGGCGATGCCGATGGTCCCGAGGAGATGCACATCGTGCTGGTGGACAACGGCCGCACCAGAATGCTGGACAACGAGTTCCGCGAGATGCTGCGCTGCATCCGCTGCGGGGCCTGCATGAACCATTGCGTGGTCTATCGCCAGATCGGCGGGCACGCCTATGGCGGCACCTATCCCGGACCGATGGGTTCGGTTCTGACACCAGTGCTGAACGGGCTTGCCGGTTCACGCGACCTGCCCAATGCCTGCACCATGAACGGCCGCTGCGCCGAAGTCTGCCCGGTCGAGATTCCCATCCCCACGCTGCTGCGCGCCTGGCGGATCCGCAGTTGGCGAGAAAGGCTGGAACCGGGCAGCCTTCGCGTCGGCATCGGTATCTGGGCCGTTCTGGCCCGGCGTCCCGGTCTTTACGGGCTGGCCAGCCGGGTCGGCGTGCGGGCCCTCCGGTTGTTCGGCAAGGGAGGCTGGATCGCGCGCCTGCCGCTGGCGGGCGGCTGGACGGCCCATCGCGACCTGCCGCGCCCGGCGGGCCGCACCTTCATGGAACAGTATCGCGCCCAGCAGGCACACAAGGGGAGCCGCCCATGACCGCCCGCGACCGCATCCTGTCCGCGATCCGCGCCGCCCTGCCACAGGAACGCCCGGCGCCCGACGCCATCTCCGCCGAGGCCAAGGCCCTGCTGGCCGATCCCGACACCAGCCGCCCCCGACTGGTCGCTGAGGGGCTGTTAGATGCCTTCATCCTGAAGGCTGAGGCGATCGGCACGACGATTGACCGCGTTGGCGGCATGGAAGCCGTTCCCGACGCTGTGCAGCGCTATCTGTCGGGACACGGCCTGTCACTGTCACTGGCCGTGGAACCGACGCCGGCGCTGACCGCACTCGACTGGACGGGCCTTGACACCGGCACCACTCTTGCCCCGGACCAGCCGGCAGCGCTCGGAAAGGCGCTTTGGGGTATCGCCGAAAGCGGGTCCATGATCGTGCATTCGGGCGCCGATACGCCGATCTTGCTGTCTTTCCTGCCCCTGCATCATATCGTGGTGCTGCAGGAATCCGATATCCTGTCCCATCTCGAGGACTATGCTGCGCAGCTGGCCGAGCGGCCCCATCCGCGCAACGCGATCCTGATCACCGGACCCAGCGGCACGACCGATATCGAGGGGAGCTATGTGCGCGGGGCGCATGGGCCGGGCTTCCTGCATGTGATCCTTGTTGCAAGCACAGACTGACAACCTGCCGTTTGCCAGTCCCCACCACCGCCGGCCGTTGCCAGCAGAGCCGGTCGTCCTAGCTACCCCCAAGGAGACCCGGAATGGACCAAAGCGAGATTGCCGAACAGACCGCAGAATTTGCCAGCCTAATGCAGCGGGCGCAGGAGCTTGCGCAGCGCAGCAGCGCCAGTGCCCTGGCCAAAGCGACGGGCAATGAATTCTCGGTGCTGGATTCGGGGACCGTGGCGCAGGCCTATGCTCGCGTGGGGATGAAGCTGGCGCAGAACCCGTTTGCGCTGGCGCAGTTCCAGATCGATCTGTGGTCCAACAGCGCCAAGGCCTGGGCAGGCGCATGGACGGGCGAGGGCGAGGACAGCAAGGACCGCCGCTTCCGCGATGGCCTCTGGACCAGCGATCCGGTCAGCCGTGGCCTGCGCGACGTGCATCTGGCCATCGAAGGCGCCGCCGACCGCCTGATCGAGACCCTGCCCGAGGGTGACAAGGACAGCCTGCGCGTGCGGTTCTATACCCGGCAGTTGCTCAGCGCGCTGTCGCCCAGCAATTATCTGGCGTTGAACCCCGCCGCGCGTGAGCGTTTCCTTGAAACCGATGGCCGCAGCCTGCTGGACGGGTTCCGCAACCTTCTGGACGATCTGGAACGCGGCGACGGGCGGCTGGACATCAACATGACCGACCGCGAGGCCTTCGAGGTCGGGCGCGATCTGGCCACGACGCCGGGGCAGGTGATCTATCAGAACGAATTGATCCAGTTGATCCACTACGAACCGCTGACCAAGACCCAGTTCAAGCGTCCGCTGCTGTTCGTGCCGCCCTGGATCAACAAATACTATATCTTCGACATGAAGCCCGAAAACAGCCTCGTCCGCTATATGCTGGAGCAGGGCCACAGCGTTTTCCTGATTTCATGGGTCAACCCGACCAAGCAGCACGCGGCGCTGAGCTTCGAGGATTACATGCGCCTTGGCCCGCTGACCGCGCTGGACGCGATCACCGATGCGACCGGCGAGGACGAGTTCGACATTCTCGGCTTCTGCATCGGCGGGATTCTGGTGACGGCGACGCTGGCCTATATGGCGGCCAAGGGCGACAAGCGGGTCAAGACCGCGACGACGCTGGCCACGATGGTCGATTTCACCGATGTGGGCGAGATCGGCGTTTTCATCGACCGCGACCGGCTGCAGGTTCTGCGCGAACACATGGCCGAAAAGGGCTATCTGGAAAACCACCATCTGCAGGACATGTTCTCGATGATCCGGGAAAATGACCTGATCTGGTCCTTCCACGTGATGAATTACCTGATGGGCCGCAAGCCGCCCGCCTTCGACCTGCTGTTCTGGAACGGCGACAGCACCCGCCTGCCGGCGGCCATGCTGCTGTGGTATCTGGAAAAGATCTATATCGAGAACGGCTTGCGCAAGGCCGGGCACCTGACCATGGACGGCGTGCCCATCGACATCGGCAAGATCGATATCCCCTTCTATGTCTTTGCGACGAAAGAGGATCACATCGCGCCCTGGAACTCGATCTATCCGACAACCGGCTTGCTGGGCGGTGACACGACCTTTGTTCTGGGCGGATCGGGGCATATCGCGGGGGTGATCAACCCGCCGGCAAAACGGCCGAAATACGGGTTCTGGACCAGCGCGGCTGCCTATCCTGCCGATCCGCAGGACTGGCTGGCCAAGGCCACGCCGCACCAGGGGTCGTGGTGGCCGAACTGGGCGGAATGGATCGAAAGCCACAGCAAGGGCAAGAAGGTTCCGGCCTATGTGCCTGGTAGCGGAGCGCTGAAACCGATCGAGCCGGCACCCGGCAGCTATGTGCGGGCGGGATAATCACCTTCAGCTTCGGTCTAGGGTCAGGATTCATAACCAATAGATGACGAGAGCCGCGAGGGCGATGGCTGAGAGGAACACCTTGGGGCATCGGTCATAGCGGGTCGCGACGCGCCTCCAGTCCTTGAGCCTGCCGAACATGATCTCGATGCGGTTACGCCGCTTGTATCTCCGCTTATCGTATTTGATCGGCGTCTTGCGTTTCTTCCGGCCTGGGATGCAGGCACGTATCCCCTTGTCCTGCAACGCTTCTCTGAACCAGTCAGCGTCATAGCCACGATCCCCGAGTAGCCATTTGACAGTCGAGCGCCAGATCCCAAAGCTTGCGGCATAGCGCAACCCATTATTCTCTCTTGGGAAACCCCGTTTTCGAATCCCTCACACCTGACATTCATCCCCAGAGGCAGGACAAGGGAACAGCGGCCGGTCACTCGCCAAACGAAACGACGTCATTGCTGTCGTAGAATACGACGTCATGAAAAACGGTTTCGCAGGCATCAGCCAAGGCCCTGAAACCACCAAAGACGGTGGCACCGCGCCGCAGATGTATGACCACCAACATCCATACTGTGTAAGCATCCGGCCTGGACCACGGTCACGCCGCCTTGCGCGTAGCGGTCGTGGCGGGCTTCCAGTTCCACGGAAGCAGCTCCGGCACGCGGGAGACCTTGGTGTCCGGCAGCCGC
>NZ_JBKQWU010000072.1:0-14510 GCF_047275745.1 Amaricoccus sp. W119
ATCCGAGGTCTCCGCGCTCGAAGCTCCTCCGTGCTCATTCTCACCCATCTCAACACCTCCGTCGGCCCAAATTAAGCCGTCTGGGATGTCTCAAGAAACCCTGGGGCGGAGGACGGGGCAGTCGCTGGACCACCTTGGCGACGCCCTGGCCCCATTGCTTCACGGTGCCATTGTCGACCGCGCCGCTCGAGGTGCGATCGAAATTGTAGCTGTAGATACCAAGCGTGCCGCCGTTGTCGGGCCAGACATGAAGCCGGATGCTGCTGCCGGACTGGCGATCGCCGGTCTTGCCGCCGGACGTCCAGGGCCCGACGTTGATGCCGAGGGGCAGGCGGCCTGCGAAGGTCCAGTCATAACTCGCGGGGATGTAGAACTCCGCCGAGAGGCGGACGACATCGGCGGTCTTCATCGCGTCGGGGAAGGCATGGCGGCCGATGCTCATCACCGAGACATCGGTGCCGGCGTATTGGCGCACCGCCATCGCGGAGCCGCCATCCGGTCCGGGACCGCAGCTCACGCGATCCGTTCGGGGATCGCTGAGATCGTAGTCGCGCAGATTGGCCCGGGCGAGCGGGAAGGCGAAGTCGCAGAATTCGGTGGCGGGTGGGCTCCAGGCCGGGACACAGCCTTCGAAGCCCGGGGGGCCTCCCTCCTCGCCGCCGACGATGGTCACGATATCGCCTCCGCCGCAGGGCGTCTCGTAGCTCGCGGGCGGCGCGATCACGGTTTCGACGACGGTTTCCGGCGCGATCCATTCCGTCGCGGTGCCAGGCTCGACGGTGAGCTCGGCCTGGAACTGGCGGAAGGTCGCGGATGTGATACCACCATAGCTGTCGACGCAAAGACCGTTCGACTGGATGACCTGAACCGTTTTCTCGTAGCAGAAGGCGATGGCGGGCTCCCCGATGCCACCGGCCCCGAAATGAAGCCGGGTCCCGGCCGGGCAGGAATAGGCGTTTCGCGCCCGCCTCGAGCCGATCGCATAATCGAGTTCATAGGCCGCGTAGCCGGTGCCATCCGCCATCGAGCAGACGCCGAACGGCGATTTCGGCGGATGATCGGTGATCCGGTCGATCATGTAGCCGTAGGCGCGGTCGCATTCGGCGACCGCCGGGAAACCACCGGCCATGCAGAGGATGACCGCGCAGTCCAGGTCGTAGCTCCCGTCCTGCGCGGCGGCGGGTCGCGCCAGAGGACCGGGCAGCGTCAGCGCGGCGAGGGTTAACAGCGGGATGACGGGCCGGAGCATTCGGGTATCCTTCGTGAGATCAGGGAGTGGAGATTGGCCGAGAGGTCGAGCGGACCGTCGCCGGCGCGGGTGACGAGCGCGCGCATCCAGGCGGCCGGGCGGCGGATGTGATCGGCCTCCGCCGCGAGTGTGAGCAGCACCGCGTTCCGCCGCCCCAGCGTGGCGAGCGCCGCGTCCCAGGTCGATCCGGGCACGCCGCGCGCGATCGACCGCGCACGGGCCGCCGCGACGAGATCGGTCCCGTTCCACTGGCCGCCGCGTACGGGTTCGGGCGTGCCAGGCACGGGGCAGGGCGCCGCGGGGAAATGCGATTGGCCAGACAGAACTTCTTTTCTCTTCGGAGGGGTCAGGTCGGCGGTATTCTTCCGACTGGTCGGATGGCTTCGGGCGCGGCGGCTCGGATGAGGACGGATTCGGGCCCATCCCCTCATCCCCGACCGGCAGGCAGGCCGCGACCAGCGCCCGCAGGCGATCGCGGAGGAGCGTCAGCGTTGTGCCGGGAAGATGCGCATAGCGCCGGGGCAGGGTGGCGAAGGCCTCGAGCAGCTCCGAGCACGCGGCGGCGGCCTGAAGCCTGAAGCGTCGCCGCAGCGCCGAGATTTCCGCCCTGAGCCGGATGCGCTGCTCCTGCTCGAGCCGGATCGCCTCCGCCTCCGCGCGCAGCCTGTCCGCGCGGATCAGCATCGGCGTGAAATCGATGCCGTGCAGCGCCACGATGCGCTTGGCCCGGCGTCGAACGCAGCGATGCCCGCCACCGAGCGAGGTATCCTCGGCGAGCCCGAAGGCGATCAGGCGGCGGATATGCGCGCGCACCGTGCGGGGATCGACGTTGCGCTGCTCGGCGAGCTCCTGGACCCGGATCGGGCTGATCGGCGCGGGCGCGTCCGAGGGGATGCACCGGATCAGGATCTGCGCGGTGCGCTGGACCGCGTCGGCCAGGCCCAGGGCGAGCACGGCGTCGTCGAGCAGTCGAAACAGATCTCCTCGCGAGTAGATCGACGCGTCGATCGGGGTTTGAAGGGCTTTGAAGTCGGGCATGCACTGCGCTCTCGGTCGTTCAGGCGCGGACAGGATCAGGCAAGGGTTCCATCGTCGCTGAGCGAATTCTCTTGCAGGATCATGGGGGAGATCCTAGGAACCCGCTGTCAACGTCAGGTCTCAGGACTTCTCCCCCTCGGTGGCTCCGCGCCTCCGGGGGGTTCGTTTCTGGGATATCGGTGTCGGTTCGCGCGATGTCACATCGGGGCGCGCGCAACCCCGGATTGCTCTGCCTCCATGTCATGGCATGGCGGCGAACCTAATCCCGGCGCGCACTGACACGCAACTGATTCATGTGATTCACGCGAGTAATTTTTTTCGTTGACGGTACATTATCGCGTGAGTAATGCGTATCACATGAATGCGTCATCGCGTGAAACGCCTGTTTCACATGGAGGCGTGCCTGTACATAGGGACAGGTTGGAATGTGCTCGTGATCCGATAAGGATATGCCTCGCAGAGGTACTCGGGCATGGGCATGAACACGAAGCGAAGACTTGTCTCGAACTATGTGCGCACTTTCGTTGAAAAGGATGGTGGCCAGATCCGCTTTCGCGCCCGCCGCGACGAGAAGGGCCGATTGTTCTGGGAGGTTCTCGGGACCTTCCCCGATGGCACCACCGAACTCGTCACCTCGTCCAACACCGGACACTACAAGGTCCTGCGCACCGCCGACGCCGTGGTCGCGTATTGGATGGGGCTCTATCCGAACGAAGAGTACCTTCAGCTGCCGGTCATACCCGCGACCACGGGAGATTAGGACCGCGTCGGCCGGTCCGATTCCCGATGGCCGTGGAACCGGCCGGCCATGATCTCGGTCCACGCGACTCGCGGCACCATCGCATCGAAGGGCGTCACCGTTGAATCCGGGTCACGACAGCCGGGCGCGGTCGTTGCGATCCTCCGTGTCGGCGACGGCATATCGCGTTCTCGGGCGTTCCCGGCTGGACGGGGCGGTCTGATCATCCCGTTCCTACGCGCCGGAGGCCGGGTCCGGAGAAACGGTGTCGGGGACATCGGTCTCCCCGGAACGGCATCGAGGCTCGACCTGATCGCGACCGCCGCGCTCGCCGCGCTGGTAGCGACGCCGCGGATCTGGATCGGCGGCGCTGTCGCGACGCTCGCCGGCGGTTTCGTCTCGATCGTGGCGCTCGGCTTGCTGTCCGGGTCCTGGCGCGTCGCGGCGCATGCCGCGCCTGGCGTTGATCGTCGGCTTCTGGATCCAGCCGGTCCGGCGGAGCTCGGCGGTTCGGTTCGCCATCATCGGCCGCGCTTGGTCAAACCTGTGATCCGCCGGCGATCCGAGGTCATCCGCTCGGGCTTGTTCCTGCTCGCGACCCTGGCCTCGCAGTCAGCGGGTCCGGCGTACTCCGAGGTGTGGGAGTTTGACACGGACGGGACGCTGCTCACAAAGCCGGCGCCGTCAGGATATGGTTCTGATAATAAACCTTATGATGTAGAACAATTTCCGGGCACGCCATTCCCACGCGCCGTGGGCCGCCTCGCGGCGATCTACCGGCCGATGGCCGAGGGCGTGGCGCGCGCCTTCGCCGGCCACCCGGGCGTCGTGGCCGCCGGGCTCGACACCGACGCCTTCGCCCGGCTCTTCACCGCGCTGATCGACCAGGAGTCGCGCTTCAACCCGAACGCGGTGTCGCCGAAGGGCGCGCGGGGCCTGGGCCAGCTGATGCCCGAGACGGCGGCCGCGCTCGGCGTCGCCGACGCCTTCGAGCCGCTGGCGAACCTGCACGGCGCCGCTCGCTATCTCACCGCCCAGCTCGAAATCTTCGGCCGCGTCGATCTTGCGCTCGCCGCCTACAATGCCGGGCCACATCGCGTGACGCGCACTGCCGGCGTGCCGCCGTTCCGCGAGACCCGGGACTACATCGCCCGGATCACCGCCGCCGCTGGTCTCGCCCGCACGGGCTCCACCGAGACGGAAGGCAGGCTCGCTACCGAGAATTTCGCCACGGTATCGACGCGCAACGCGCCCTCCGATGCGCCGGAGCCCACGCGCGCGTCCCGCGCCGGCGATGAGCCCGTCCTTCTCACCCGCGCCGATGGATCCTTCCCTGAACGCGCCGACACACCCTTTTCACAACCCCGACAAGGAACCGTCCTCGAATGGCCAAACTGACCCCCTCCGCCCGCGCCACCGTGTCTCGTCGCGTGTCTCACCTCGCCCGGCGCTTCTCTCCCCAGGCGATCGTCGGCGCCGGTCTCGCGGCGCTGCTCGCCGCGCCCGCCCGGGCTCAGGACCTGTCGCCGATCGACACCTTCTTCACCACGCTCGGGACCGCGCTTACGGGCACGACGGGCCGCGCGATCGGGCTCGTCGCCCTCGCCGCCGTCGGCATCGCCTTCCTGTTCGGCCGGATGAACCTCGGGCTCGCGGTCTCGATCTGCGTCGGCCTCGTCATCCTGTTCGGCTCGGCGACGATCCTCGGCGGCTTCGCGTGACGAGCCTCGGGTTCCCGACGCCCTGCTTCCAGGCGCTGACCCGGCCGGTGGCGCTGATGGGGCTGCCGCTCACCTATGTCATCGTGCTCGGCATGACGGTGCTCGGCGGCTTCATCGCCACGCTGTCGTTCCTCTGGTTCGGCGTGAGCGCGATCCTCGGCTACGCCGGCCTGCGCGCGCTCGCCGCCTGGGACGCGCGCATCTTCGACGTGATCTTCACCAGCCTCACGAAGACGCCGCTGCCCGCCGCCTGGTTCAAGGGCAAGGGGATCACCTATCGTGCTTGACGCGGTCCGCAGTCTCGGCCGCCGCCGGCTCGAGCCGCGCGACATCGGCGAGGACGTCAGCCTCGCCGCGCACCTGCCTTATGTCACGGCCTTGCGCGACGACGTGCTGATGCTGCGCGACGGCGAGCTGATGGCGAGCTTCGCGGTGGCGGGGCTGGGTGCCGCCACCGCCGAGAGCGCGCTGGTCGCGGACGTCGCCGAGGCGGCGCAGTCGGTGATCGCCCAGGCAAGCCTCGATCTCGGCTTCACGCTGCACCGGGTCTCGACCCGCGCCGAGCCACATCTCGCGCCGCCGCTCCACGCCGATCCGTTCAGCTTCGAGGTCGACCGCCGCTGGCAGGCGGCGCTCGGCGGCATGCGGCTGCGCGAGCGCCGCTCCTTCGTCACCGTGACGCTGCGGCCGGCGAAGCTCGTCGGCGTCGCGGCGAAGCTGTTCGGCCCCGGCGCCAGCGCCGAGCGCGACCGGATCGCGCGCCGCATCGAGCGGCTCGACGAGGTGGTGGCCTTCCTGATGGAGACCCTCGCGGTCACCCGGCCCGAACGCCTCACGCTCTCGGGCGGGCGCTGGCTCGAATTGCTCGGCGCGCTCGTCACCGGCCGCGCCGAGCCGATGCCGGCGGGCAGGAGCTTCCGGCCGCTCGCCGATCTCGTCGCGAGCACGAGCGTCCGCTTCGAGGGCGACCAGTTCGTGGTGCCGGGGGCCTCAACCGAGGATCTGCGCTTCGGCGCGGTGTTCTCGCTCAAAGCCTATCCGCCCGCGACGGCGCCGGGCATCTTCGACACCTTCGATCTCGACTGCGACAGCGTCGTCACCCACAGCTTCACGCCGATCGAGCAGGTCGAGGCGCTGGCGCGGATCCGGCGCACCGTGCGCCAGATGGGCGCGGCCGATGACGCGGCGGCGAGCTTGCGCGCCCAGCTGATCGACGCCGCCGACGATCTTGCCTCCGGCCGGATCGCCTTCGGCCTGCATCATGCCACCGTCGTGCTTTTCGCGCGGAGCCCGGCCGAGCTCGACACGGCGGCGAGCCAGACCCGCGCCGCCGGGAGCCGGGCCGGCTGCGTCATGGTGCGCGAGGAGATCGGCGCCCGCGCGGGGTATTTCGCGCAACATCCGGGCAACCACGGCTTCCGGGCCCGCGCCGCGATGATCTCGTCGAAGAACTTCGCCCATCTCGCCGCGCTCCACGCCGATCCGCGCGGGCTCGGACCGCACGAGACGCCCTGGGGCCAGCCGATCACCACGCTGCCGACCGCCGCCGGCGGCGCCTTCCGCCTGAGCTTCCACCTGCGCGGCCGTCCGGGCGAGCGGAGCGTCGGCCATACGCTGGTGCTGGGCCGGACCGGCTCGGGCAAGACGCTCGGCACCGCCTTTTTGATCGCTCAAGGAAGGCGGACCGGGGCGCGGATCATCGTCTTCGACAAGGACCGCGGCCTCGAGACACCGCTGCGCGCCATGGGCGGGAGTTATTCCGCCGTGCGGCTCGGCGAGGCGACCGGCTTTAATCCCTTCGCCGCCGAGACCGACGAGCGCGGCCAGGCCTGGCTCACCGACTGGCTCTCGGCGCTGCTCTCCCGCGAGGGTCCGCTCAGCGCGACCCAAGCCCAGGCGCTCGCGCAGGCGGTCCGCGTCAACGCCGAGACCGATCCAACCTTGCGGGGCTTGCGCGCCTTCCGCCGCCAGTTCCGCGCCGTCGACGACGAGGGCGCGCTCTTCGAGCGCATGGGCGAATGGGACGCCGAGGGCGCCTTCGGCTGGCTCTTCGCCGGCGACGGCCGCGATACGCTCGGCTTCGACGCCAGCGTCACCGGCTTCGATCTTTCGGAGATCTTCGACACGCCCGCCGTTCGCACCGCCTGGCTCTCCTACGTGTTCCGCCGCATCGAGCGGCTGGTCGAGGACGGCCGACCGACACTCATCGTGCTCGACGAGGCCTGGAAGCTGCTCGACGACGAATATTTCGAGCGGCGGCTGAAGGACTGGATGCTGACGATGCGCAAGAAGAACGTCGCTGTCGTGCTCCTGACCCAGCGCGTCGCGCATATCCGCGAGAGCCGCGCCGGCGGCTCGATCTTTGAGTCCGCCGCCACCACCATCCTCTATCCGAACGCGCGCAACACCGCCGAGGAGCTCGCGCCCCTCGGGCTCACCGACCGCGAGCTCAGCTTCGCCTGCGCCAGCGCGCTCGAGAGCCGGCTCGCGCTCATTCGCTCCGGCGACATCAGCGTCATCGCCGACATGAACCTCGCAACCCTCGGCCCCCTCGCCAGGGTGCTCGGCGGCGGCTCGGGCGGCGATTGGCTACCCGAGGGCTGGCGCGACCGGCCCGACTTCTGGAAGGAACTTCTCTGATGCCCCGGCTCAAACTCTTCTTCATCCCCGCGCTCACCCTCGCGGTCGCCGCGATCGTTCTCGCCGGCTGCGCCAGCTATACCGAGAAGACCAGCCCGTGCGTCTGCGACTGGACCCCGGTCAGCACGGCGGAGCTCGCGGTCGTATGACGCGGCGAAGAAATCTTGGAACGGCGGTCCGTGCCGCCGCCGTCCTCGCGACGCTGGTCGGCACGCTGCCGATCTCCGGACCCGCCTCGGCGCAGGGCGTACCCGTCTTCGACGCCTCGAACGTCGCGCAGGCGATCGAGCAGGTGCGCCAGGGCGTCGAGATGATCGAGCGCGCTCAAGCGCAGATCAACGCGCTGACCGGCCCGCGCGGCATGAGCGTCCTCATGAATTCCGCGAGCGACGTCGCGGCACGCGGCGCCGCCGACAGTTTCCCTGATCTCGTCGAGGGTGCTGCGACCGGCCGCGACATCCTCGGCAACACCACCCGCATCGTCGCCTCGATCAACCGGATCAAGGCGAACTTCGATCTTGGCGGGCTCGGGGATTTCGCGTCCTCGGATCTCGCGCAGTACCGCTCGCTCGCCACCCTCGGCGGCTCCTCGCTCGCGGCGATGGCGACGGGCGAGGATTCCTACGCCCGCGCCAACGAGGCGATGGCGCGCGTCACCGCGCTCGTCCCCCGCATCGACGCCAACACCGACGTGAAGGCCGCGATCGATTTCAACACCCGCGTCCAGATCGAGCAGATCCAGATGACCAACGAACTGCTGCGCGTGCTCGCCGCCCAGGCCAACGCCGAAGGAGCGCAGTCGCTGTTCCACACCCGCCAGGAAATGGCCTCGCGCGAATTCATGCGCGGCGTCGGAGAAGGAGAGACCCGATGAAGACGATCGCCACTGCAAGCATGGGGGTCACGGTCGCGCTGAGCCTGGTCGGCACTGCGCCGGCCTTCGCCGTCGGCGGGTCCTTTCACTGCGACCGGCCGCCGATCATGGAGGTGATGGAGCAGGTCGACGGAAGTTCTGCCCTCCAGAGCATCGTCAATCAATACCTGGTCCGGTGGGAAGCACGGAATGCGACCGAGCAGTGCCAAGCATACGCCGACGGTCGTCCCTACGACATCTCCTGCATGAATGGCCGCCGCGACTGGCCAGCCATCCTGGCGAGTGTGCCGAAGGACTACTTCGGGCGCTCGAACGAAAGCCTCGCCGCGGCAGTGCGTGACGAGAAGCGCAAAGGAAACGGCCTGCGCGAGGCCATGGCCTACTGCCGCTCGGTCGGCGCCATCAAGTGAAGGAAGTATGAGGCATGGCGACCTTCATCGTTGATACGCTGGCGATGGTCGATGCGACCGTAGCCGCCTACGCTGAGACAGTGTTCGTCGACTTTGGCGGAGCGGTCACCACGACGATCCGACTTGCCGGCATCGTCGCCATCGCCTTCCTCGGCGCCAACGTCGTTTTTCAGTGGACACCGATCCGGGCCACCGACTTTGCCAAATGGGGCATGCGCTACGTGATGGTGCTCGCGATTGCGACCAGCTGGGCGCAGTTCGAGCCTATCTACGACATCCTTACCAATGTGCCCGGGTCGATCGGCGCTCGGCTACTCGACGCCTCCGGGGACGTCACCTTGAATGAGGCGCTGGATGAGATGGTGACCTCAATCTTCGATTTCTCGGACCGCGCGGCCGACGAGAGCGGCTACTTCTCGATCAGCCTGCTTTCGGTCCTGCTCGCGGTCGTGGGCGCGCTGATGGCCTGCGTCGCCATCGTGGTCTCGGCGATCGCCAAGATCGGCCTTGCAATGGCGATCTCACTCGCGCCGGTGTTCATCGGCACCCTGCTGTTCAAGGCGACCAGCGACCTTTTCTCCTCTTGGGCGAAGTTCACCCTGGGGTTTGCGATGATCCCCCTCGTTCTCGCTGGCGTCATGGGAGCGATCGTCAGGATCGGCGAGGATCTCTTGCTGAGTGTTGATACGGCCTCCACCCTGACCGACGCCGCCGGTTTCCTGATCGTCGCGATGGCGGCGATCTTCCTGATGAGCCAGGTGCCGAGCATGGTGAACGGGCTCGCCGGCACCGTGGTCGCGACCGCGAGCGGGGTGCGCGAGGCCTCGATGATGGCGGCCGGGGCGGTGGCGACGGGCGGGCTCGGCGCCGCCGCCTATCGCGCCGGCAAGCCGATGGTCGCGGCCACGGCCGAGGCGGCGCGCGCCGGCGCCGCCGCGCCGGCCGGCCAGCGTGGCACCGCCTTCGGTCAGGAACTGATCGCGAGCTACCAGGCGGGCCAGATCGGCAAGCAGCGCTATCAGCAGCGCCTCGCCAGCTTGGGCAAGCAATCGACGATGGGCGGCGAGGTCGAGGCCGGACAGGCCGCGATGATGCAGTACGTCCGCGACAGCCGCGCCCGGGCGGCGCGGGCCGCCGCCGCCGCGCCCCCGCCGCCGTCGCCAACCGGGACCGGGACCAGCTCCGGAGCCGGAGCCGGCTCCTCGACCCCGACCTCGAAGCCCTGACCGCCCCACCACCTGTACGCTATCCACCGCGCGACGCCCTCCGAGCCGCGCGGCCCGGGAAAGGAGTCCCCTTGATGCCGAGCCAGGCCGATCCGATCCACCGTTTCGAGGACGAGGTGTTCTTCGGCCTGCGCCGCCGCGCCACGCTGATGAGCTGGATGGCTGGAACTTCGATCNGGAAAGGAGTCCCCTTGATGCCGAGCCAGGCCGATCCGATCCACCGTTTCGAGGACGAGGTGTTCTTCGGCCTGCGCCGCCGCGCCACGCTGATGAGCTGGATGGCTGGAACTTCGATCGCCATCGCCGCCTGCGCCACCGCCGCGCTCCTGCTCGCGCTGCCCTTGAAGGAGGTGCGGCCCTATGTCGTGATGGTCGACCGCGCCACCGGCCAGTCCGAGCTCGTCGTCTCCACCCTGCCCGGCGATCTCGCCGAGCGCGACGCGGTGCGTCAGGCCGAACTGGTGCGCTACGTCACCGAGCGCGAGACCTACGATAACGCCGACAACGCCAGCCGGATTCCGGAGGTGCTCGCGAGCTCGGAAGGCCAGGCGGCGGAGAGCTTGCGCGCGCTCTGGAGCAGCGGCGCCGAGCAGTATCCGCCGGCGCTCTACGGCGCCGAGACGCTGATCCGCGTCGTCGTGCGCTCGGTCACGGTGCTCAATGACGCCACCGCGCAGATCCGCTTCACGCGCAAGCTCGAGCAGCCCGGCCTGTCCCCGGTCACCCGCGCCTTCGTCGCCACCGTCGGCTTCGCCTTCCGGCCGCGAACCGAGCGCACGCTCGAGGCGGTCTGGCAGAACCCGCTCGGCTTCACCGTCACGAGCTACCGTGTCGACGCCGAGACGCTCGACGCACCCGGAAAGTAAGACATCATGCGCCCCCTGCCCTCCCCGTCCCGCGCCGCCTCGCTGCTCGCCGCCTTCATCGTGCTTTTGCCCACGCTCGGGGTCACCGCTCTCGCCGAGACCGGGCCGCGCTCGATCGGCGCCGATCCCCGGATCAAGGCCTATACCTACTCAGCCACCACGGTGTACCGGCTCGACGTGGCGATGAAGATCATCACCTCGATCGAATTCGCCCCGGGCGAGAGCGTCGACTCGGTGCTGATGGGTGACAGCGAGAGCTGGGAGGTGATCCGGCTCCAGCAGGGCGACGTGCTCGCGATCAAGCCGCTGATCGCGGGCGCGCGCACCAACATGACGGTCTATACCGGCCAGCGCAGCTATACCTTCGAGCTCCGCGCGGTGCCGGCGAGCGCCGGCTCGGCGAGCCTCAACTACCGCATCGGTTTCCGATACCCCGAACAGGATCGGGCCAAGGCGGCGCGGCGGACCGCCGAGGCCGGTCGCGCGCGCGATCCGAACTACTATGTCGCGGGGCCGAAGGCGGCGTTCCGGCCGGTCTCGGTCTGGAACGACGGCCGAACCACCACCTTCCTCTTCGCTCCCGATACACCCCGGCCGGCGATCTTCAAGGTCGATGCCCAGGGCCGCGAGAGCATCGTCAACACCCGCGCGCTCGAAAACGGCGCGGTGATCATGGGCACCTCGGATCGCTGGACGCTCCGGATCGGTGACGAGGAGCTTTGCGTCGCGCATGCCCGCGTCATCGCCACCGTGCCCGGCGGCCGCGCGCCGGTGATGCCGAAGAGCGCGCTCGCCAACGCCCGTGTTTCCGCCTCCGCCTCCGCCTCCACGCAGCCGCGAGGCCTCCCGAAATGACCGACCCGCGCGACGAGCGACCCGACCCGGGGGGATGCGACCCGGAGAAGCCCGAGCGAGCGGACCTCCGTGGCGGCGGCCTCGATAAGGCCGACCAGATGGAGCGGCTCGACCGGATCAGCGCGCGCGTCGGGTCCAGGCCGCGTGGCCGGGCGCCGCGCCTCGTCGCATGCGCCGGCTTCGCGGTGCTCTTCGCCGGAGCGGTGGTCTGGGCCTTCGCGCCCGGCCCGGTACAAGGCCTGCTCGGGCTCGGCACCTCGCAGGCCGAGAAGATGCAGCGCGAGACCCCGCCGGGCCTCGGCATCTCGACCGAGATCCCGCGCGCCGCGGCGCCCACAGCACCACCGCCGCTCGAGACCGCGATCCCGGCGCGCACCCCGCCGCGCGCCGGGCTGAGCGAGGCCGACGCGGCCCGGCTCGCCGCGCTCGAGAGCGAGCTCGCCGCGCTGCGGGGCCGCGAGGCCGGACCCTCGCGCGCTGAGCTGCAGTCGATGCTGGATGCCAACGCCGCCGCGATCCGCGCCGATGTCACCCGTCAGCTTCTGTCGCGCCAGCAGCCGGTCACCGCCGGCATCGACCCGGGCGCCAAGCAAGAGCAGGCCGAGCTTGCGCGAGCGGCGGAGATCGAGGCGGCGCAGGTGAAATCGCGCGGCCTCGTGCTCGACGGCGCCGCCGGCGGGGCTCCGGGCGGCGGCGCGGCGGGCGGCGGCGGACGGCGCTCGGGCGACCAGGCCTTCCTCGCCTCGGCCGGCGCCGGCGGCGTCGAGACGGCGCGCGCCACCGCGCTCGCCGATCCCGCCCGGATGATCGTCCAGGGCACCATCCTCGAAGCCGTGCTCGAGACCGCGCTCTCGACCGACCTGCCCGGCGCGGTTCGCGCGGTCCTGAGCGAGGACGTGCTTTCCTACGATGGCTCCGCCACGCTGCTGCCACGCGGCACCCGGCTGATCGGCAGCTACAATTCCGAGGTCCGGATCGCGCAGCGCCGCGCGCTCATCGCCTGGACCCGGGCGATCACCCCCGAGGGCACCAGCGTCGCGCTCGGCGGGCTCGGCGCCGACGCGCTCGGGCGCTCCGGCCAGCCCGGTCAGGTCGACACGCATTTCTGGGAGCGCTTCGGCTCGGCGGCGCTGATCTCGGTCTTCGGCCTCGCGCCCCAGGTGATCATCGACGACAAGACCGACGGCGACGCCGCCGATGCGATCGAGGATATCGGCGACGATCTGCGCGCGGCCTCGAGCGGCGCACTCGACGCCTATCTCCGGATCGCGCCGACGATCAACGTTGGGCAGGGCGACCGGCTCACCATTTTCGTAAACCGGGATGTCGTATTCTAGTGCTTGATAAGCCCCCCGCCCAACCCCGCTCCCACGCCTCGACCTCGTCCTTGACCCCGACCGGTCTCGCCTCGGCGAGCCATGCCGAGCACGAGCTGCGCGAACTGCGCGAGCTGCTCGTCTCGGACGCGGTCAATGAGGTCGTGGTGAACCCCGACGGCGCGGTCTGGATCGAGCGCGCCGAGGCCGAGCACATGGTGGAAACCGGTCACCGCTTCGCCCCCGAGCGGCTGCGCCGGCTCGCCGATCATCTCGCCGGCGAGACCGGCAACCGGATCGGGCCGAGGCATCCGCTGGTTTCCGGCAGCCTCCGCGCCTTCGGCCAGGCGCTCCGCGTCCAGGTCGTGGTGCCGCCGGCGGTCGAGGACGGCGCCGCGCTCTCGATCCGCAAATACGTCGCCCGCGTGCTCGATCTCAAGGAGATCGGCTTTCTCGCCGGCCGCCAGGTCAGCGTCGAGGGCGAGCGCCGCGCGCGGCTCGCCGGCATCGCCCGGCTCGCGCGCGAAGGCCGGCTCGCCGAGCTCTTCGATCGCGCCATCGCCGAGCGGATGAACATCCTGATCTCGGGCGGAACCTCCTCGGGCAAGACCACGGTCGCCCGCGCGCTGCTCGCCCGCGCCGATCCCGCCGAGCGCCTCGTCACCATCGAGGACGCCCGCGAACTGCATCCGCCACACGAGAACGCCGTCGCGCTGATCGCCGAGCGCCTCGGCGACTCCGAGCGCTCGCCGGCGCAGCTGCTGGTCTCCGCGCTCCGGATGCGGCCCGACCGGCTCATCCTCGGCGAGATGCGCGGGCCCGAGGCGCTCGCCTTCCTCGAGGCGATCAACACCGGCCATCCCGGCTCGATCTCGACCATCCACGCCGACAGCCCGGTGCTCGCGCTCGAACGCCTCGCCCTCATGGTGATGCGCGCCGGCGCCGGCCAGACCCGCGCCGATGTGCTCGACTACGCCACCCGCACCCTCGATCTCATCGTCCAGGTCGGCCGTCGCGATGGAAGGCGTGGCGTGCTCGAGGTGTTCCTGCCCGCGCTCGAGGGTGCATCCGGCATGTCGCGGGCGCCGGAAGGCGCATGATCATCGCGAGCGGAGGTTCATTCGGCGCTGCTCGCGTCGATCGCGGCTGTCTCGCCGCGCGCGCCTGGAGGATCAGACGAAATCGCGCCTTGATCCGACAGCTGTCGCCGTCCACGCGATCAGCCGGGTGCGAAGTCATCCCGGAAGCGGTCGATCTGGTGCATGCGCTCATGGAGGACGGTCACGATACCGATGTCGCCGTTCGAAAGATGGCGCCAGTAGACGAAATTGCGCTCGTATCGGAAGAAGAACCCATCGACGCCGAACTCCGCCGGAACGGGCCTCGATGCAACGCCGCGGGCGGCGATCTTGTCGAAGGCTGCGAACAGGCCGGAGATGTAGCTCTCGGCCTGTTGCTCACCCTGGGCCGGGGCACGGTTTCTTGAGACAGCGTCGAGCGCTACTTTCCCGAGGAACGGGGGTAGAGCATGGACGACAAGAGCGACGTGAAACCTGGCGCGACGGAGGCCTCGGCC